>NZ_RCNX01000013.1:35872-81832 GCF_004307595.1 Pseudomonas sp. Sample_23 | reverse complement strand
TTTCGCAGTGGAGGGAGAGGGCGCACCAGGTGCCGTCGGCCCAACTCAGTACGCTAACCACGCGGCCTCGCTTTTCCTGTCGCCTGCGGTGGCGTTCGAGGCGCTGCATGAGACGAGTAGAAAATCCGATCCGGCGCAGTACGGAGAACGGATGCATCAAGGCGTTATCAGCGATCTTGCGATTCATGCTGCCCCCTGCGTATTCGCGAACAGTGGAGGCGGTGTTTCGCCTTTGAGCCAAGCGAGGATCTTGCTGTCTTCAGCACAGCGGCGACGGTGTACAACGGCCATTTGCTCGCGGCGTTGTGCAACACACTCCTCGACATAACCGTTCAGGTCGGAGGTCAAGCGCATATCTTGATGAGCGCGCTCGCTTGTCGTCTTCTCGACGGCAAGATCCTCATCCATGATCCGTTGCCATACCGCCGGATCGTTCGCGAATCCCGCTGATTGATCGACGAGCCAGTAGGTAACCCAGTCGGTCATGCCCCGCGATTTCAACGAGGCGAGTCGGCTTTCGCTCATAGCAAAATAGCCGGAGCCGTGAACGCTCGAAAACTCTCTGCGCACCGCATTTTTGCGGATCAGTTCGGGCAGCTCCCAAGGATTGGCTTTGAGTGGAAGTACGAGACCGTCAGGGCTGAAAAAAAACGCTTCCTGCTCTTCACCGTTCCAGCTCACACCCGCGATGGTGCGATGGCGCCAGTTGATTTCACCAGGTTGATAGAGTCGGAATCCGATGCTGTACGAGTCAAAGAATGGTCCCTTGAAAGGGCAGTAATTGCGCTTCATGCGGCCACCTGATCACGGGCCTCAATGCGGCTTTTGACCCAGCTCTGGACTTCAGAAAGAACCCACGCGACAGGAGCTCCGCGTGCGTTGCTATTGCTCAGTTTTACTGGTCGTGGAAAACCACTTTCAGGGCACTGCATCAGCTTGTAGAGAGTCGAGCGCTTGAGTCCCGTAGCTATCTCAAGACGCGGCATGCGAATGAGGGTAGTGGCGGGATCAAACGGAGTGGCTAGATCTGGTACGGCGGAAGGAGAGTCGAAAGGATTAGCAAGATTTGAAAAGGTTGGAGCGGTGAATTGGGTGAGGTTCTTTGTCATTGGTATTGCTCTCGATTGGTTTGGACGAGAGCAATGGTCTAGAGATTGGGCGGCGGTGAGCAGTTCACTTCCATTTGAAATTTCAGGTTTACACCACGAAGTTGCGCTTGAGAATTGCCTCGACACTTTTACGAGACAACGCCTTTTCGGTTTCAAGGGCGATCCATCCAGCGCGCTGCGCGGGTGGTTTTGCGACTTCCTGCTCGAGCCAGGAATGTACCTTCGAAGTTATGTCCCTGTGTGACATGCCGCTCGCCAAGTAATGAAGGCCCTGCTTAGTGATAGCCGCATCGCGGGTGGTCATGTCTTGAGCACGCCCTATCCCACTGACGACGCCACCTTTCTTGCGAATGGCGTTTTTTATAGCTCTATCTGCGGTTGGGGTCAGCTCATCATCGATAAGGCAGGGAAGTGAAGTAATCGGTTCCAGATGAAGCGCGTATTGCTCGAGCGCCTCAATGCGTTCGTGCGGGTCAATCTGAGTCTCGACGAAATTACAGTAGAAGCTCCAAGGCCAGTCGGTCGGATGCTTCGACACGTATGACCAGACCTTTTGATCGGCTTCACGCATCCAGTCGCTCAAAATGCCGAGTGCCTTCACAGCGCAGGCCATGATGTAGGCCGCATGTGCCTCTCGATCCGAAGCAGCGTGACACCCGCTGTATTGGCGAACCCAGTGTGCGAGGCGCGCTCTGTGGTCGGTAGAGGCGTACTGAAAAATGGTTTCCTCATGCATGGTCGCCTTGATGCACATGCTGCTGAGATCGCTGCTGATGCCGCTGCTCTGGATGCGCTGACAGCACTGATCGATCAAGTAACACACATCGGTGAGCTGTTCGCGGCACAGTGCATAAAGCGACTGGTCCGATAGGAAACCCCTCAAGCCAGAAGTGAGTGCCGAATGCGCGATGCTTTGGTTAGTAGTCATTGGTCAGTGGCTCGCGCATCGTCTCCGCTTTGATCCCACGCCCTATATTTTGCGAGCGTAACCAGCGAAAGCCCTTTGTCAGCGCGGAGCAAGCAGCGGCCCGCAGCAGGGCGAAGCCTCGTTTTGGCGTTACACGTTTGTGCCGAGTTACATCGGGTGTACGAGCATCCGCGCAATCGTGTAACAAGCCTTAGAGTCAATAAATTCAGGCGTTTGGTAACAGTCGTTACATGCGTAACACCTGTAACACCGTTTTTTGGGAGGATATGGAAACCCACGTTCATACCACTTCTTCAAAATGCCCGTGAGCGACATTTCCGGCAGCCAACTGATCCAGGTAATCCGCGTACCACTGCATCATCGTTGTACGTTGTTTGAGGTAGACGGCTTTGTTGTAAACACCGGCAACTCCATCCTTCACGTGTGAAAGTTGGGCCTCAATGTGGTTTTCATCAAAACCATGCTCGTTAAGGAGCGTGCTTGCGATGTGTCGGAATCCGTGGCCAGTTTGTCGACCTTCATAACCGAGGCGACGTAACGCCATCAGGAAGACAGTATTGGAGCGCGCTTTGGTTGTGTCGCTGCGGCCTGGGAAAAGTAACTGATAGCTGCCGGTCAAAACATACAGCTCTTTCAGCAGGGTTACTGCTTGGTGCGGAAGTGGCACTAGGTGCTCTCGGCGGCGTTTCATTCGCTCCGCCGGGATTGTCCATAGCGCTTTTTTTAAGTCGAACTCCGACCACCGAGCCTCCCGAATTTCGGACGGACGACATGCCAGCATGGAAAGCAGATGCAGGCCGATACGGATATCCATAGCACTTGGATACGCTCGGATTGCACGGAGCAGCGGAGGCAGTTCTTCTTGGGATACATGGGCGTAGTTTTCCGCCGGTTTCGTCTGAAGAAATTTGTGAAGGCCTTCCAACGGATTGTGGGTTGCCCGGCCGGTTACCCTAGCAAGATCGTATATCTCACGACACATTCCCCGTACACGGCTGGTCTGCTCAATAATCCCTTTCCGTTCCATAGAGCGAAGAAAGTCCATCCACTCCATCGGAAGGATCTCGCGATAGGAGCGCGTTCCGAAAACTGGGAAGACGTGAAGCTCTAAAGCGCCGATGGTTCGAACGGCGGTGCCGTTGGTCCAGCCTTTTCGTTTGGACGCGTACCACTCCCGAGCAAGTTTCTCAAAGGTATTACTGGCACTTTCCAACTCCGCAGCTTTCTTGGCTCGCATCGTTGCCAAGGGGTTGCTCCCTTCAGCTGTACTAGCCCGCAGTTCGGTCGCTTTCTGTCGTGCAGCAGATCCAGTAACTGCCGGGTAACTGCCTAGCCCTATCCAGGACCACTTACCGTCAGCCTTCTTGTATCGAAGCTGCCATGACTTTTTGCCATCCGGCCGCACTCGGAGATATACGTTGTTTCCATCGTGCTCGCGGTATTCCTTGGAGTCGGGTTCCAGAGTCGCTACGACCGTGTCTGCCAGAGGACGACGTTTGATTTCAGTGCGTTTCATTTCCTTGTACCCATCAGTTTCAATTTACATCCGTGGTACACGGGAGGATACAGCGCATGCTGGGATAGGGGTAGACAGGGACGGATAGCCAGAAACAAGAAAGCCCGCACAGGGCGGGCTTCTTGAGGTGTTTCGTAGACTGTCTGAGACAGGTCTAGATTGCTATTTGGTGGAGCCGGGGGGATTTGAACCCCCGTCCGCCAGTACTCCGCTGTCGGTACTACATGCGTAGCCGTGTCTATTAAGTTAACCCTCAGCGACCCGACGGGCAGGGTGCTTTGGGCGAGTTGTGTAAGTTTTAGCCGCTTCGTCCACAACGTACTGCACGGCGATTCTGTTCTATATGACAATCATTTCGGGTTTACAGACATCCCCTGATGATTGCTGGACCCGAAGGTACCAGGAGCATTGTCAGCTGCAATTAAGCAGCGAGAGCAACACCGTATTGGTCGTCATTGGCAACTATAAGTAGTTGCAACAGTGGATTTACGACTTCTGTTACCAAGTCGGCATGCACCTAGAGTTTCGCAACCGGCGTCGAATCCTAAACGGCCCCGAACTCATTGCCCGGTGAATCTGTTCGGGCAACAAGCGTGCACAGTGTACGTCAAAACGCTTGGCAGGCCAACCCGAAGGTTGGCCTGCGCGACATCAGTTACGCGTCGGGTTACGGATCTGCATCTTGCTGATGATGCCGTTGGTAACCTCGATGCATTCCTTGTCGTTGCCGGACGCCTGGGCCGCAGTGGCTTTTTCCTGTGCTTCCTTGATGTTATTCATGGAGCTTTCAGGAAGGGACGGCTGGCTGGTGACGAAGTCTTTGATGCTTTGAAGATTCCCGGCACAAAGGTCTTTGTCGGCCGCGAACACCGGCGAGGCCAGAAGTGCACCAGTGATAAACAATCCAGCAATTGCAGAATGCTTCATGGGTATCTCCTTGAACGATGGGGGCTCGGTGCTGCCGGACGGTCTGGCCGCGATGCCGAGGTCAAAACAAGCGAGGTCAGTATAGGACCTGTCTGGTTGACCGCTTCGCTGCGCAGGAATTCGGTTTTATTTGCAACGAATGTCAAATGGCCAGATCGGTCGACCAAGTGCCGATGCAGCCGACCTGTAAAAGGTCGGCGCATGAATCATTTTTTGGTGTCACCGGTAGCGTTTTGAATGTCCAGCAGGGTTTGCTGGGTTTCAGCGAGGCAGTCGTCAATCTTGCCTTGTGCTTTCAGGGCGCGGGCTTTGCTGACACTGGCCGAGACGCGCGCATTCAGATCCGGTGACGTCTGGTATTGAGTCTTGGCGCTATCGATTCTCTGCAGATTGGCATCGCACAAATCGGCGGGTTTTTCAGCGGCGAACGAAGTGGACGCCATCATCGAGGCAGTGACAAACAGACCTAACATTACAGAGCGGTTCATGTGTATCTCCTTGAACTGAGGGTTCAGACTTCGCTGACCGTTGAACAGGCCCCGAATGGTCCGGGGCATGTGCAGTGGACTACCGCCTCGCTCAAGGGTTCTGATTTTTGTTCAGCAGACTTTGGCCTGTGTCACCCGATCCACCAGATAAACCAGCCCGTGGTAGTCGATGCCACCGTGCTGGGTCAGGCCGATTTCGCAGGTGCGGCTCGTGGAAATGCCCTCGCTGCAGTGCTGCACGGCGTCCTTGAGCGTACGCAGCGAATGGCTGTTCAGCTCCGGTGTGGTGAAGCCTTTGTCGCCGGCAAATCCGCAGCAATGTATGCCTTCGGGAATCACCACGGTGTTGCTGCATTTGCGCGCCAGATCGATCAGCGCCTGGCTTTCGCCCAAGTGTTGAGTGCTGCAGGTCACATGCACGGCAATGGGCGCTTCCTGGGGTGTGAAGTCCAGACGATCCAGCAGATGCGTACGGATGAAGCGCACCGGATCGTACAGATCCAGTCGCGTTTCGCCGATGTCCTGCACCAGTCGCAACGTACACGGGCTGGTGTCGCAATAGATCGGATCGAGGCCGCCGCGACTGGCGTGGAGCAGGGCGCTGATCAGTTCCTGGCGCTTGTGCTCGGCCTGTTCGGCGTAGCCTTTGGAGGCGAACGGCTGGCCGCAGCAGAGATTGTCCTGGTTGTCGGGAAAGACGACCTGGTAGCCGGCCTTTTCCAGCAGGCCACGGGTTTTGTCGTACAGCGACATTTGTTCTTTATCACCCGCCGCCGGGCCCATCACCCGCGACACGCAAGCCGCCAGATAAACCACGCGCGGGCGCTCGTCGGCCACGCTCGGGCTGAAGCGAATGGCTTTTTCCGGCTGTGGCATGGCGTTGGTCCACAACGGCACCTGGCCTTTGGACAAGCGCGTCAGCGTCGCCGACAACTTCGCCAGACGCGGTGCGCCGAGCATCATCCGCGCGCCGTTGGCGACGTGCAGCGTGAAGCGTGCGCCTTGCAGGGTTTTGGCGAAATTTCCTTCGATCCAGTCAGCGGTTTTCTGATGCTTGGCGTGTCGGCCACGGAGTTTTTTCACCAGTTCGCCGGTGTTGATGCCTACAGGGCAGCGTTGCGCGCACAGACCGGTGGCGGCGCAGGTGTCGATGCCTTGGTAGTCGTAGGCTTTTTCCAGTTCGGTGGTGTCGACGCCGGCGCGTTTTTTCGCCTGGATATCGCGCCAGATCACGATGCGCTGGCGCGGGCTCAAGGTCAGGCCTTTCGATGGGCAGACCGGTTCGCAGAAACCGCACTCGATGCACTTATCCACAATCTCGTCCGCCGCCGGCAGCGGTTTCAGGTGCTTGAGGTGGATCTGCGGATCTTCGCTGAGCACCACGTCCGGATTGAGAATGCCGTTGGGGTCGAGCAGGCGTTTGAGCTGCCACATCAGTTGATAGGCGTCGCTGCCCCATTCCAGTTCCACGAACGGCGCCATGTTGCGGCCGGTGCCGTGTTCGGCCTTCAGCGAGCCGCCGAATTCCACCGCGACCAGTTGCGCGACGTCGTCCATGAACGCTTGGTAGCGTGCGATTTCTTCCGGGCTGTTGAAGCCTTGGGTGAAGACGAAGTGCAGATTGCCTTCCAGTGCGTGTCCGAAAAGGATCGCTTCGTCGTAGGCATGTTTGTCGAACAGCTCGATCAGGCGATTGACGCCGATCGCCAGTTGTTCGACCGGGAAGGTCACGTCTTCGATGATCACTGTGGTGCCGGTTTTGCGCACGGCGCCGACGGCGGGGAAGGTGTCTTTGCGGATGGCCCAGAGGCGGGCGTTTTCCACCGGGTCTTCAGTGAAGTCGACCTGCTTCTCAACGGGGAAATCGCGCAGGGACGCCATGATTTGCGCCAGTTGTTCCTGCAGCAATGTTGACGAAGCCGCGCGGGATTCGATGAGCAGCGCGCAGGCATTTTCCGACAGCAGCTGTACGAAAGCGGGCATGCCTTTTTTGTCCTGCACCGAGCGCAGACTGCGTCGGTCGAGCAACTCCACCGCTGACACTGGTTGGCTTTTCAGCACGGTGACCGCGTTGCAGCAGGTCTCGACATCGGGGAACACGATCAGCGCCGAGGCCTTGTTCGGGTGATCGATGACGGTGTCGTAAGTCACCGCGCTGATGAAGCCGAGCGTGCCTTCGGAGCCGACCAGCAGGTGGCTCAGGATATCCACAGGCTCGTCGAAATCCACCAGGGCGTTGAGCGACAGGCCGGTGGTATTTTTCAGACGGTATTTGTGGCGAATTCTTGCGGCCAGTTCGGTGTTGGCGCGGGTCTCGCGGCCTAATGTCGCCAAGCGTTCAAGCAGGTCGCCGTGGCTGGAGCGAAATGCCGCGACGCTGGCAGGGTCTTCGCTGTCGAGGCGCGTGCCGTCGGCCAGCACCAGACGAATCCCGGCCAGGGTGTGATAGGTATTCTGCGCGGTGCCACAGCACATGCCGCTGGCGTTGTTGGCGACGATGCCGCCGATCTTGCAGGCATTGATCGACGCCGGGTCCGGGCCGATCTTGCGCCCGAACGGTGCCAGCCAGGCATTGGCCTGCGCGCCGATCACCCCTGGTTGCAGGCGGATCTGCGTGCCTTGGCCGCGAATCTCGCGGGCGTTCCAGTTATCCCCAAGCACGATCAGCACGGAGTCGCTGATCGCCTGCCCGGACAGGCTGGTGCCGGCAGCGCGGAAGGTCACCGGCACGTGGTCGCGCTGGGCCAATTGCAGCAGCGCCACCACTTCGTCTTCAGACTCGACGCGGATCACCAGTTTCGGGATCAGCCGATAGAAACTGGCGTCGGTGCCAAAGGCCAGGGTCGACAGCGGGTCGTCGAAGCGCCGGTCTGCTGGAATCAGTCGCTCGGCATCACGCAGGAAAGCAGCAGGAAGACTCATTGATCCTCCAGAATCAGCACGACCAGATCTTTCGGGCCATGTGCGCCATACGCCAGCACCTGTTCAATATCGGCGGTTTTCGACGGGCCGGAGACCAGCAGCGCGTTGGTCGGCATGCCTTGCGCCCATTCGAATTCCTCTTGCACTTGATAGAAGTTGTCGCGGATTTCGCTGGCCTTGAGCAGGGCGAAATGCACCGGCGGCACCAGGCTCATCAAGCGCGGTTCCTCACGGGTAGGCCAGATGATCAGGCTGCCGGTTGCGGCGATGGCACCGAGGGTGCCAGTGAGGCTGGCCGGGGTGTCGTTGAACAGCTCGGCTTTCCACTCTTCCATTGGCCGGTCGTAGGACTTCAGTTCTGGCAGCTCGGGATTGTTCGCCCAGTGCTGTGCGATGCGTTGCCCGTGCGGTGTGGTCGGTGCGATCAGCAGGCTCGGCAACTGGCGGTCACGCAGCAGTTGCGCCAGTAATGCCGGCCACTCGGCGCCCGAGGTCAGGTGGATTTCGGTGTGCACCGCCTCCATCAGTTTGCGCAGTTGCGGGATGCGTTGCTCGGCGCTGTAGGTGTAGGGCTGGGTGACCAGATCGACATCGAAGTTGTCGGCAATTGGCGTGGTGCCGGTCAGACTTTTCCGCAGTTTGCCGAGGATATTTTGCTTGGCGCTCATCGACGCTCTCCCTGTTTGGCCAGATGCTCGCGGGCCATGTCATGCAACGAACGCGCGGCCGGTTTTGGCGCGCTGTGGTTTTGCGTCCATGGGCCGACATTGCTCGGCGTAAGGGCGCGCAGGCGCGTGGCGAAAAAAGCGAACAAGCGGTACAGCGTCGGCGAGCTGTTGAGTCTGGCCCAGGCGTTCCAGATGAAGCGCTCCTTGCGCGAATACTTGCTGCCCTGGCCACGCATCACCTGATTCGGTGCGTCCGGGGCTTTGACGTTTTCCTCGCGCAGACGGCGCAGGATCGCCGGGATCGGAATTTTCACCGGGCAGACTTCACCGCAGGCGCCGCACAGTGAGGACGCGCTCGGGTGGTCCGGGACCTTGGCCAGGCCGACCATGTGCGGGGTGATGATTTTGCCAATCGGCCCCGGGTAGACCTCGCCATAAGTGTGGCCGCCCACTCGGGTGTACACCGGGCAGTGATTCATGCAGGCGCCGCAGCGGATGCAGTTCAGGGTCTGGCGCAATTCACTGTCGGCGAAAGCCTGGCTGCGACCGTTGTCGAGCAGGACCAGATGCACTTCCTGCGGGCCATCGAGTTCGTGTTCCTTGCGCGGGCCGGAGATCATGTTGACGTAGGTGGTGATCGGAATGCCCAGCGCCGAGCGCGTCAGCAGTGACAGCAGCGGCACCACGTCGCGCAGGTTTTCCACGACTTTTTCGATGCCGGTGACCGCGATATGCACCGGCGGCACGGTGGTGGTCATGCGCCCGTTGCCTTCGTTTTCCACCAGCAGCAGGGTGCCGGTTTCGGCGACGGCGAAGTTGACGCCGGAGACGCCGATGTCGGCTTCGAAGAATTTCTGCCGCAGGACGCTGCGACCGATCTGAATGAGTTGGTCAACGTCCTTGGTGTATTCCACGCCAAGTTTGTCGTGGAACAAGGACGCGACCTGACCGGCATTCTTGTGGATCGCCGGCATAATGATGTGTGAAGGCTTCTCGTGGTCGAGCTGGACGATGTACTCCCCCATGTCGGACTCCAGACATTCAATGTCCCGAGCCTCGAGGAAATGGTTCATCTCCATCTCTTCGCTGACCATCGATTTGCCCTTGATCACTTGCCGCGCCTCGTGAGCGCGGATGATCGACAGGACGATGCCATTGGCCTCGTCCACCGTTTCCGCCCAGTGCACTGTCACACCGTTGCGGGTCAGGTTCTGTTCCAGTTGATCGAGCAGGTCGGGCAACTTGGACAGCGCGCGGGCCTTGATCGAATTGCCCAGTGCGCGCAAGTGTTCTCTTTCGTGGGCATCGCTGAAAGCCGCTGCCCGCTTGGTCATCAGTGAATCCATGGCAGTGCGGAAGTTGTTCCGCAGCTGCTGATCACCCAGGGCATTGTGTGCCCGGGTGCGGAAATCTTCTTCTACGGCGACCGTAGGAATAATCGTCGAGGTGCTCATTGCGCACCTCCGGTTCGCTGCCAGAGGAAGCTCGCCAGATGTTGCCCGCGCAACGCTTGCTGCTGTTTCTCCAGAGCGCCGTTGATGTTCATCAAACAGCCGCAGTCGGCACTCAGTACCTTGTGGGCGCCGGATTCTTTCAGCGCGCGGGTCTTGTCAGCCACCATCGCGCCGGAAATGTCTGGCATACGGACGCTGAATGTCCCACCGAAGCCACAGCATTCGCTTTCGTGGTCGTGATTAACCCGCTCCACGTTGCTCAACTGCGCCAACAACTCGCGGCCGTGCAGGTGGGTGTTCATTTCGCGGCGTGCCGAACACGAGGTGTGCAGCGCGACTTTCACCGGTTCGCCGCTGTCCTTGAGCTGCACCTTGCAGACGAACAGCAGAAACTCGGCCAATTCATAGGTGCGCGCTGCGAGCGCCTGCACCTGTTTCAACGTCTCCGGCTCGTCCTTGAACAAGTCGGCGTAATGCTCGCGCAGCATGCCGGCGCAGGAACCCGACGGCACCACCACCGGATAATCGCCGGCAAACAACGCCAGTTGCGAGCGCGCTACCGTCCGCGCCTGCTCGGTGTAGCCTGAGGTGTAGGCCGGTTGGCCGCAGCAGCTCTGCCCTTGCGGATACTCGACCCGAATCCCTTCGCGCTCCAGCAGATGGATCGCGTCCATCCCGGCTTCGGGGTAGAACAGGTCGACCACACACGTGCCGAACAGGTAGACCCGCGACGGTTTCTCGCTGGGGTATTGCCGAGGTTCGGGCAGTGGCGGTGCCACGCGGGTCGCGTTCGGCACAGCGTTGTAAAAAAGCTCGCTCATCAGGCGTGTCTCCGGGTGGGCCCGGTTATCCGTCTGCTGCGGCTGCCGAATATAAAGCGCATTGCTTTCAGCAGCCTTACAGACCCGGTGGTGAATTGCTGACGCCGGATCACGGGCCGGCGTCGGTTATTTCCGTCTTTCTTGTAGGTTTAGTGCACCAGCATGCCGGTGAACCAGTAGGCCTGAGCCAGGGTGATCAAACCGACAATCGTTGCAAAGAATAGGCTGTGCTTGAGGGTGAAGCGGAACAGATCCGATTCCTTGCCGACCAGACCGGTCGCGGCGCAGGCCACGGCGATCGATTGCGGCGAGATCATCTTGCCGGTCACGCCGCCGCTGGTATTGGCCGCCACCAGCAAAGTGTCGTTGACGCCGATCTGGTGGGCGGTGGTCGCTTGCAACGAACTGAACAGCGCGTTCGACGAAGTATCCGAACCGGTGAGGAACACGCCCAGCCAACCGAGGAACGGCGAGAAGAACGGGAACGCGGCGCCAGTACCCGCCAGCACCAGGGCCATGGTCGACGACATGCCGGAGTAGTTGGTGACAAAGGCGAACGCCAGCACCATGCCGATCGACAGGATTGGCCAGCGCAGTTCGTAGAAGGTCTCTTTCAAAGTGGTCAGACCAGTTTTGAAATTGATCTTCAGCACCAGCATCGAAATCAGCGCGGAGAAGAAAATCGCCGTGCCGGTGGCGGAAATCGGATCGAGCTTGAACACCGCTGGAATGGCAGTCGGATTGGCCACGATCGGCGCAGTCTTGATCACCAGTTGATCAAGGTGCGGAATCGCGAAGTTGAACACCCAGCCGTACATCGAGCCGCCGGCAGCGAACATAGCTTTGAAAGGCTTCAGCGTCCAGATCGTCACCAGCACAGTGAGGATCAGGAACGGCGACCACGCCTTGAAAATTTCCCCGAGGCTGTAGGGCGAAGCCACTGTGGTGCGCTTCTGGCCGAAACCGCCGACGCTGGCGCTGACCACCGAAGCCGACACGGCGCCGACGATGTGCTGGCCGGCGGCACGGCGCGGTTGCCAGACCTTGAGGAACAGGGTCAGGGAAATCAGGCTGGCCAGCGCCGAAGTGATGTCCGGCAGTTCCGGGCCGATGAAGTTGGAAGTGAAGTATTGGGTGATGGCGAAACTCAAGCCTGCCACCAGCGCGGCGGGCCAGGTTTCGCGCACGCCGCGCAGGCCGTCCATCATGAACACCAGCCAGAACGGCACGAACAGCGACAGCAGTGGCAGCTGGCGACCGGTCATGGCGCCGATCTTGAAGGCGTCGATGCCAGTGACCTGGCCCGCCACTATGATCGGAATCCCCAGCGCGCCGAACGCTACCGGCGCAGTGTTGGCAATCAGGCACAAGCCGGCGGCGTACAGCGGGTTGAAGCCCAGTCCTACAAGAAGTGCGGCAGTAATCGCTACCGGCGCACCGAAACCGGCAGCACCTTCCAGAAATGCGCCGAAGCAGAAACCGATCAGCAACACCTGCAAGCGCTGGTCATCGGTGATCGACAGGACCGAACTGCGGATGACTTCGAACTGACCGCTCTTCACCGTCAGCTTGTAGAGGAACACCGCCGCGACAATGATCCAGGCAATCGGCCACAGACCATAAGCGAAACCATAACCAGCGGCGGCGAACGCCATGTCCACTGGCATCTGGAAGGCGAAAATCGCCACGGCAATCGAAAGCGCGAGGGTGATGCTGCCGGCCACATGGCCTTTGAGACGGAACACCGCCAGGGCAAGAAAGAAGAACACGATGGGAATGACGGCCGCGAGAGCGGAGACGCCAAGACTGCCGAGCGGACTGTAGAGCTGTTGCCAGGTTTGCATGGTGGGGTGGCCCCTAATTGTTGTTGGTCAGGCACTGTAAGCAATCTTGGATAATTGGTAAGACCAATTTACAAGCGCTGTCGGCTAGGGTAAAAGCCTTGGTGGCGGTGTGTCAATTTGCCGCTCTGAAACTTTCGTCGAAGATGCGGTGCAGAGGGCAGCTGATCCGGTTTGGCGAAGTGGCGTCTGGCAGGTGTCGGCGGCGCGCGGATAGGCCAGAATAGACACCCCGGCGAGCGGTCGGGATCGTGGAGAAATGAGTTATGGGCTTTGATCAGATACGTCAGCGCCGTTTGTCTGACGATATTGTCGAGCGCCTCGAAGGGATGATCCTTGAGGGCACGCTGAAGTCGGGCGAGCGGCTGCCGGCCGAGCGAACGCTGGCCGAACAATTTGGCGTATCACGCCCGTCATTGCGCGAGGCGATTCAGAAACTGGCGGCCAAAGGCTTGCTGGTCAGTCGCCAGGGCGGCGGCAATTATGTGGTGGAAGGCCTGGGCTCGACGTTCAGCGATCCACTGCTGCAATTGCTTGAAAGCAATCCCGAAGCGCAACGTGATTTGCTCGAATTCCGGCACACCCTGGAGGCATCGTGCGCCTACTACGCCGCATTGCGCGCGACCGATGTTGATCGCGAGCGCCTGACCGCTGCCTTCGAAGAGCTGCAGGATTGCTACTCGCGTCACGAAGAAGTCAGCCGGGCGGAAGAGGGCGCGGCGGATGCGAAGTTTCACCTGGCGATTGCCGAAGCCAGCCATAACGCGGTGTTGCTGCATACGATTCGCGGCTTGTTCGATCTGCTCAAGCGCAACGTTGTGACCAACATCGGCGGCATGTACAAACAGCGCACGGAAACCCGCGACATGCTGATCTCGCAGCATCGGGAATTGTATCTGGCGATTATCGAAGGGCGTGCCGAGCAGGCGCGGGAAGTGTCCAGCCGACATATTCTGTATGTGCAGGAAGTGCTGGAAGAGGTACGTCAGGAGGTGCAGCGCATGGCTCGGGCGGAGCGGCGCAAGGGGATGTAGTCAGTTAGTTCTGCAAACGATCGTTCCCACGCTCTGCGTGGGAATACAGCAATGGACGCTCTGCGTCCGCGTTGTGACGCGGAGCGTCACGGGATGCATTCCCACGCAGAGCGTGGGAACGATCAGGGTGGAAAACTAATCTTCCTTGCCCTTGTTGCGCACCGCACGCTGCAATTCACGCCCGGCATCGCGCTCGCGCTCGGTGTCGCGCTTGTCGTATTCCTTCTTGCCCTTGCCCAGAGCGATCTCGCACTTGACCATGTGCTTGCTCCAGTACCAGGACAGGCAGACGCAGGCGTAACCCTTCTGCTGCACGGCGGCGGCAAGCTTGTCGAGCTCGCGGCGGTTGAGCAGCAGTTTGCGTGTGCGCACCGGGTCGGCGATGACGTGAGTGCTTGCGGTCATCAACGGCGTGATGTGGCTGCCGAGCAACCATGCTTCGCCATCCTTTAGCAGCACATAGCTGTCGACCAGCTGCAACTTGCTCGCCCGCAGACTTTTTACTTCCCAGCCGGCCAGGACCAGACCAGCCTCGAACTTGTGCTCGATGAAGTAATCGTGTCGCGCCTTTTTGTTCTGCGCGATGGTCCCTGTTGGGTGTTTCTTCTGTTTAGCCATAGGGGCGGCATTATATGGAGTTGTTCGGCTGTCGGCTACGGTGTTGCTGCGTGCTTGAGCAGGTTGAGTGAATCCCGGACAATGCGGCCTCTTTTTCTAACGCTTGGGCGTGATAAACGATGTCGACAGACAAGGTTTCTGTCCACGGCAGTTGGGCTAGCCGCTGGGTATTCATACTCGCCGCGACCGGTTCGGCCGTGGGACTGGGTAGTATCTGGAAGTTCCCCTACATGGTCGGGGTCTACGGCGGCGGCGCCTTTGTGCTGATGTTCCTGGCGTGCATCGCGCTCATCGGTGTCCCGGTCATGCTCGCGGAAACCCTGATCGGCCGGCGCGCCCGGCAAAGTCCGGCGAATGCCCTGAAGGTGTTGGCACTGGAAGCCGGGCACTCGGCGAAATGGTCGTGGGGCGCGTTTGCCGGGATGATCACGGCCCTGCTGATTCTTTCTTTCTACAGTGTGGTCGGCGGCTGGTCGCTGGATTACATCGTCGACATGGGCCGTGGCGATTTCCAGGGCGCGACGGCCGATCAGGTCGGCGCCTATTTCGGCAATGTCATCTCCAATCCATGGCGCCTGACACTTTGGCACACGATTTTCATGCTGCTGTCGGCCTTCGTGATCGCCAAAGGCGTGGTCGCCGGGCTTGAACGCAGCCTGCGAATCATGATGCCGCTGCTGTTCGTGATGATTCTGGTGCTGCTGGGCTACAGCATGACCACCGGGCATTTCATGGAAGGCGTGCATTTCATGTTCGACTTCCACCCGGAAAAAGTCCTCGACGGCCTGCTGCCGGCGATGGGGCACGCGTTCTTCTCGCTGAGCGTCGGCGTCGGCTCCATCATGATCTACGGCGCCTACATGCCGAAGAACACCTCGCTGTCGGGCACGGTGGTCGGTGTTGCGCTGTTGGATACTTTCGTATCGCTGGTGGCCGGTCTGGCATTGTTTCCAATTGTATTTGCTGCTGGTCTGAATCCAAGCGAAGGCCCGGGGCTGATGTTCGTCAGCCTGCCGTTTGCTTTTGGTAACGTTTTTTTCGGCCAGTTGATGGGCGTGGTGTTCTTTGTGCTGGTCGCGGTGGCTGCCTGGAGTTCGGCTATTTCGCTACTCGAACCGATGGTGGCTTACCTGGTTGAACGCACTAAAATCAGCCGCATCTGGGTGACGTTCTGGCTTGCGTTCACCTGCTGGTTCGTTGGTCTGGGCACGGTGTTTTCTTTCAATATCTGGAAGGAAGCCAAGTTTTTCGTGAACGAAGGCGGGGCGTTCAGCCTCTATCAATGGGGTGCGCAGAGCGGTCTCGACTTCTTCGGCGTGATCGATTTCTTCACCTCGCGGATCATGTTGCCCCTTGGTGGCTTGTGTTTCGTGCTGTTCGCGGGATGGGTAATGGGGCGTGAAGCGGTGCGGGATGAATTGTCCATCCGTAACCCGGTTCTATTTGCCCTGTCCCTGTTCTTGATGCGCTACGTGGCGCCTATCGGCATTCTTGTAGTCTTTGCCGCTCAGCTCTGGAAGTAACGCTTACATGACGACACATATCCAACGATCCGCGCTCCTGCCGTACCCGGCGCAGTTTCTCTACGACCTGGTCAACGACGTCGCGCGGTACCCGGAGTTTCTGCCGTGGTGCTCGGAGGCTGAAGTGCTGGAAAGCTCGCCGGAACACATGCGCGCCAGTGTCGGCGTGGCCAAGGGCGGTCTCAGCCAGCATTTCGTCACGCGCAATACGCTGGTGCCGGGGCAGTCGATCGAGATGAATCTCGAAGAAGGCCCGTTCACTCAGTTGCACGGCATCTGGGTATTCAAGGCGCTGAACGAAAAGGCCTGCAAGATCAGTCTGGATCTGTCGTTCGATTATGCCGGGCCGCTGGTGCGCGCTACGTTGGGCCCGCTGTTCAATCAGGCGGCTAACCAGCTGGTGGATGCTTTCTGCCAGCGCGCCAAGCAGATGCATGGTTGAGCCGGTGATCGAGATAGAAGTCGTCTACGCGGCGGTTGATCGCCAGGTTCTGCGTGCGATCAGCGTTGCTGAGGGCGTTAGCGTTCGGGCTGCGGTGCACGAATCGGGCATCGCGGCAGAGTTTCCTGAGTTGAATCTGGCGGAGTGTCCGCTGGGGATTTTTGGCAAGGTTGTGGCTGATGCGGATTCGCGCGCGGTTCAGGCGGGCGATCGCATCGAAATTTATCGACCGCTGCTGGCTGATCCCAAAGAAGTTCGACGCTTGCGCGCGGCCAAGGCTGCCGAGGCCAAAGCACGCAATTCTTGAACAGATCAAACGGCAGGCAATAAAAAACCCGGAATGTCCGGGTTTTTTATTGCCTCGCCTATTACTGCGGCGAGGTGTCCAGCGGCTCTGGTGTCGGAACCGGTACGGTTTCCACACCATCGACGTCCTTCTGGATCTGATCCAGCAAGGAGCCTGGTTTGGCTGGCTTCTCAGCTTCTGGCTTGTCGGTGTTTTCAGCCGGCGCGGTCACGGTAGTACCGCTGTCCTTGCCGAGAATGGCTTCATCACGGCTCACACCGGGCATGAAGTCACCGGACAGGCTGACGAGCTGGTCGTTGGAATTGAAGATAACGCTGATTCGTTCCTGCTGGCGTTCACCGCCACCCGGTTGCAGGCTGTACAGATAATCCCAGCGATCGGCATGGAACGTGTCGGCAAGCAGAGGGTTGCCCATGATAAACCGTACTTGCGGCCGGGTCATTCCCGGGCGTAACTGGTCTATCATGTCCTGCGTGACGACATTGCCCTGCTGGATGTCGATTTTGTAAACCCCGGGGAATGAACAACCGGCGAGTGCGAGCAGTCCCACAAAGGTGAAACTGGTTAGCAAGAGCTTGGTGTTTTGCATCGGTGGGCGACTTCCACTATCTTGGCTGGGACAACGTAAACGCCGATCATACCCGCATTAAGAGAAGCTGCGAAGCAGCATCGCGAGAAAGCTGACCATGGTTGAAAATAGCGAACTACGCAAAGCCGGCCTCAAAGTGACCCTGCCACGGGTCAAGATCCTGCAAATGCTCGACTCTACCGAGCAGCGCCACATGAGTGCCGAGGACGTCTACAAGGCGTTGATGGAAGCTGGTGAGGACGTTGGTCTGGCCACGGTTTACCGTGTACTGACCCAGTTCGAAGCGGCCGGCCTCGTGGTCCGCCACAACTTCGACGGCGGCCACGCGGTCTTCGAACTGGCTGACGGTGGCCACCACGACCATATGGTCAACGTGGAATCGGGTGAAGTGATCGAATTCTTCGACGAAGAAATCGAAAAACTTCAGAAATCGATCGTCGAGAAGCATGGCTTCGAGATGGTTGATCACAACCTGGTGCTGTACGTACGCAAGAAAAATTAAGCATGTCGCGCGAATTTCACATTCGCGAAACGAACGAAGGCGACCCAAGGGTCGCCTTCGTGCTTTCTACTATTTGTTACGCCTTGGCGGTCACCACCATTTTTTTCGCGTGAGCCAGGGATTCCTTGGTCAGATCGATGCCGCCGAGCATGCGCGCGACTTCTTCGATTCGCTCGTTCTTCGTGAGCTTCGCGACAGCGGTGTGAGTCGCCTTCTCGTCGCGGACCTTGTGCACGAACAGATGCTGATGCCCTTGCGCCGCCACTTGCGGCAAGTGCGTCACGGTCAGGACCTGGCCGCGATCACCGAGACGGCGCAGTAACTGGCCGACAATCTCGGCAGTCGGACCGCCAATACCTACGTCCACTTCGTCGAACACCAGGGTCGGCACGCGGGAGGTCTGGGCGGTAATGACCTGAATCGCCAGACTGATCCGCGACAGCTCACCACCGGAGGCAACTTTTGCCAGCGCCTTGAGCGGTTGACCGGGGTTGGCGCTGACCAGCAGTTCGACCTGCTCCAGCCCGTTTGGCAGCAACTCGTCGCTGCTGTTGGCTTTCAGTTCGATGGTGAATCGGCCGCCAGGCATGCCCAGGCGCTGGATTTCCTGCTCCACCGCACTGGCGAGGCTGCCGGCCGCTTGATGACGAAGGTCGCTCAGCTCGCGCGCTTTCTCCTGATAGTGGCGGGCATAGGACGCCAGTTCTTCGCCCAGGCGCTCGATGGATTCATCGTTAGCATTGAGGGTTTCGATTTCATCGAGCAGCTTCTGCTGCATCTCGCCGACTTCGGTCGGTTGAATCCGGTGTTTGCGCGCCAAGGTGTAGATAGCGTCGAGACGCTCTTCGAGGTATTGCAGGCGAGCCGGGTCGGCATCGAAATTGTCGAGGAAGCGATTGAGCTCACCAACCGCTTCTTCCACCTGAATCTGTGCGCTGGTCAGCAGACTGCTGGCTTCACCCAGCGCACCCACCGAACTGTTCACGCTGGAAAGTCGATTGAGGCTGGCGGTCAGCGCATTCAGCACATTGCCGGAGTCGCTTTCGCTGCATTGCTCGACCACTTGCCGGCAAATGCCCAGCAAGGTTTCGGCGTTGGTCAGGTTCTTGTGTTCCTGCTCCAGTTGCTCCAGTTCGTTTTCGCCGAGACCGAGGTTTTCCAGTTCTTCGAGCTGATAGCTGAGCAGTTGATGGCGTGCGCGTTGTTCGTCGCCAGAGTTGGAAAGGCGCTCCAGTTCCTGGCGGGTCTGACGCCAGCGTTGCGCGGCAAGCTGCACCTGACGCGCCAGATCGGTGGCGCCCGCATACTCGTCAAGCAGGCGGCGATGGGTGTCGGTCTTCAACAGCGATTGATGTTCGTGCTGGCTGTGTATGTCGATCAGCAGCTCGCCGAGGGCTTTGAGGTCGCCAAGCGGGCAGGGCGTGCCGTTGATATAACCGCGCGAACGACCTTCCGAGGTGATGACGCGGCGCAGGATGCAAGGCCCGTCGTTTTCCAGATCGCGCTCGGCCAGCCAGGCGCTGGCTTCAGGAATATCAGCCAGGTCGAAGGTGGCGAGAATGTCGGCTTTATCAGCGCCCGGGCGAACCACGCCGCTGTCGGCGCGATCACCCAGGGTGAGGCCCAGGGCATCGAGCATGATCGACTTGCCGGCGCCGGTTTCCCCTGTGATCACGCTCATCCCGCGATCAAGTTCGAGATCGAGATGTTCAACGATGGCGTAGTTATGTACGGACAGGTGCACCAGCATAAAGGCAGCTCCCAGGCTTGAGGTCTGGTTATTTATACAGTGTTTTGTTCAGGCCTGACAATGCCCTCGCTTAGCTCGATTTGCTTGATCGCAAAGTTTTCTTAGCGCATTCAAGAATGACTATTCAGCACTTTTTTGTAAGGACAATCGATTGCAGCCCTTGAAGCCTGATTTTGCGGCCCCATATATCGGGGCAGAAGCGCGAGTCAGGCTCGCGGACGAAATTGAAAGGAGAATTCTATGGCTGACGAACAGACAGTAGATACGCAAAACCCAGATGCCAATCAGGCGCCCGAAGGCTCGGGTGACGACCTGGCGACCCGTGTGCAAGTGCTCGAAGAGCAATTGGCCGCCGCGCAGGATCAGTCTCTGCGTGTTGCTGCCGATCTGCAGAACGTTCGCCGCCGTGCCGAGCAGGACGTCGAGAAGGCGCACAAGTTTGCCCTTGAGAAATTTGCCAGCGACCTGCTGCCGATCGTCGACAGCCTGGAGCGCGGCCTCGAGCTGTCGAGCCCGGACGACGAAAGCATCCGCCCGATGCGCGAAGGCATCGAGCTGACCCTGAAAATGTTCCACGACACCCTCAAGCGCTACCAGCTTGAAGCGATCGATCCGCATGGCGAGCCGTTCAACGCCGTTCACCATCAGGCGATGGCCATGCAGGAAAGTGCCGACGTCGAGCCGAACAGCGTGTTGAAGGTTTTCCAGAAGGGCTACCAGCTCAATGGTCGCCTGCTGCGCCCGGCGATGGTCGTGGTCAGCAAGGCGCCGGCACCGGTTTCGCCTTCGATTGACGAGCAGGCTTGAAATTAGCCGCAAGGCCCCCATTTAGAAGTCAAGCGTTTAAGTGCTACCGCAGTCAGCCACCACTGCTGCGGCAACAAAATCCAAAGTTTCGGGAGAGTGAACATGGGCAAAATTATCGGTATCGACCTGGGGACTACCAACTCCTGCGTCTCCGTGCTGGAAAACGGCAAAGCCAAAGTTATTGAAAACGCTGAAGGCGCGCGTACCACGCCGTCGATCATCGCTTACGCCAACGATGGCGAAATTCTGGTAGGTCAGTCGGCCAAGCGTCAGGCTGTAACCAACCCGCACAACACCCTGTACGCGGTAAAGCGTCTGATCGGTCGTCGTTTCGACGAAGAAGTTGTGCAGAAAGACATCCAGATGGTCCCTTACAAGATCGTCAAGGCTGACAACAACGACGCCTGGGTAGAAGTGAACGGCCAGAAAATGGCGCCGCCACAAATCTCGGCTGAAATTCTGAAGAAGATGAAGAAGACCGCCGAAGACTACCTCGGCGAGGCAGTGACCGAAGCGGTGATCACCGTTCCGGCCTACTTCAACGACAGCCAGCGTCAGGCCACCAAAGACGCCGGCCGCATCGCTGGTCTGGACGTAAAACGTATCATCAACGAGCCAACCGCAGCTGCTCTGGCTTACGGTATGGACAAGGCCAAGGGCGATCACACCGTGATCGTTTATGACCTGGGTGGCGGTACCTTCGACGTATCCGTTATCGAAATCGCTGAAGTTGACGGCGAGCACCAGTTCGAAGTGTTGGCCACCAACGGTGACACCTTCCTCGGCGGTGAAGACTTCGACATTCGTCTGATCGACTACCTCGTTGACGAATTCAAGAAAGAAAGCGGCATGAACCTCAAAGGTGACCCGCTGGCGATGCAGCGCCTGAAAGAAGCCGCTGAGAAAGCCAAGATCGAGCTGTCGTCCGCTCAGTCGACCGACGTCAACCTGCCGTACATCACTGCAGACGCGACCGGTCCTAAGCACCTGAACGTGAAGATCTCGCGTGCCAAGCTCGAAGCACTGGTTGAAGACCTGGTTCAGCGCACCATCGAACCTTGCCGCATTGCCATGAAAGACGCCGGTATCGACGTCAGCGCGATCAACGACGTGATTCTGGTCGGTGGTCAGACTCGTATGCCGCTGGTACAGAAGCTGGTTACCGATTTCTTCGGTAAAGAAGCACGTAAAGACGTCAACCCGGACGAAGCTGTTGCCATGGGTGCTGCGATTCAGGGCGCTGTTCTGGCCGGTGACGTGAAAGACGTGCTGCTGCTCGACGTCAGCCCGCTGACCCTGGGTATCGAAACCATGGGTGGCGTGATGACCGCGCTGATCGAGAAAAACACCACGATTCCTACCAAGAAATCGCAAGTGTTCTCGACTGCCGACGACAACCAGGGCGCTGTGACCATTCACGTTCTGCAGGGTGAGCGCAAGCAAGCCGCACAGAACAAATCGCTGGGCAAGTTCGACCTGGCCGACATTCCACCAGCTCCACGTGGCGTGCCGCAGATCGAAGTGACCTTCGACATCGACGCCAACGGCATCCTGCACGTCGGCGCGAAAGACAAGGCTACCGGCAAGACCCAGTCGATCGTGATCAAGGCCAACTCCGGTCTGTCCGACGAAGAAATCGAGCGCATGGTGCGTGACGCCGAGGCGAATGCCGAGGAAGACCGCAAGTTCGAAGAGCTGGCCGCTGCCCGTAACCAGGGTGACGCACTGGTGCACTCGACTCGCAAAATGATCGCTGACGCGGGCGACAAGGTCACCGCCGAAGAGAAGACTGCAATCGAAGCTGCTGTGGTTGCGCTGGAAGCCGCCGTCAAAGGCGACGACAAGGCTGCCATCGAAGCCAAGGTTGAAGAGCTGTCGAAAGTCTCCGCTCCGGTTGCTCAGAAGATGTACGCCGAACAGGCTCAGCCAGCTGATGGCGCGGCCCCGCAAGGCGAATCGGCTGAGAAGGCTGACGACGTTGTCGACGCCGAGTTCGAAGAAGTCAAAGACCACAAGTAAGTTGTTGGTCGCCCGGTTGACTGCCTTGCGGCGGTGACTGGTAGGATGTCGCCGCGCGGGAGCTTGCCTCCCGCGTTGGCGTATCTGGAATACGTGAATTTTTACAGCATGCGACACCGTTCGGATGTTGGCGGTATGGCCGGGAATGCTCCTGCTTTTCGCGCCGCAGATATCGCATCAATCAAGACCAGGATCGTTGAATTGACGTGAGTTGGGTCCGGGCCTTAATGGGGGCTCAACGAGTTTGGCGAGGCTCAGGAGGGGTTTGCCGAACGTCCTTAAGAGTGCAAAGAACTTATGGCAAAGCGTGACTATTACGAAGTATTGGGTGTCGAGCGGGGCACGAGCGAAGCGGACCTGAAGAAGGCCTATCGCCGTCTGGCCATGAAGCACCACCCCGACCGTAATCCCGGCGACAAGGCTTCGGAAGAAGCATTCAAAGAGGCCAACGAGGCCTATGAAGTGTTGTCCGACGCCAGCAAACGCGCGGCATATGACCAGTACGGTCATGCCGGCGTCGATCCGAGCATGGGCGGTGGCGGTGCCGGCTTCGGTGGCCAGAACTTCTCGGACATCTTCGGCGATGTCTTCAGTGATTTCTTCGGTGGCGGTCGCGGCGGTGCCCGTGGCGGCGCTCAGCGTGGCAGCGATCTGCGCTACACCCTGGAGCTGAATCTGGAAGAAGCGGTGCGCGGTACGTCGGTGAATATCCGCGTTCCGACACTGGTCAACTGTAAGCCGTGCGATGGTTCCGGCGCCAAGAAAGGCTCGTCGCCGACGACGTGCCCGACCTGCGGCGGCATCGGTCAGGTGCGCATGCAGCAGGGCTTCTTCTCGGTGCAGCAGACCTGCCCGCGCTGCCATGGCCAGGGCAAGATCATTTCCGATCCGTGCGACTCCTGCCACGGCGACGGTCGTGTCGAAGAGTACAAAACCCTGTCGGTCAAAGTGCCTGCCGGTGTTGATACTGGCGACCGTATTCGTCTGTCTGGTGAAGGTGAGGCGGGTACCCAGGGCGGGCCGACTGGCGACCTTTACGTTGTGATCAATGTGCGCGAACACGACATCTTCCAGCGTGACGGCAAGCATCTGTTCTGCGAAGTGCCGATCAGCTTCGTCGACGCAGCACTGGGCGGCGAGCTGGAAATTCCGACCCTCGACGGTCGCGTCAAACTGAAAATCCCCGAAGGCACGCAGACCGGCAAGCAGTTCCGCGTGCGCGGTAAAGGCGTGGCGCCAGTGCGTGGCGGCGGTGCCGGCGACCTGATGTGCCGTGTCGCTGTGGAAACGCCGGTCAACCTCAACCGTCGTCAGCGTGAACTGCTGGAAGAATTCCGCAGCTCCCTGGCCGACGACAACAGCCACTCGCCGAAAACCACCGGTTGGTTCGACGGTGTGAAGCGTTTCTTCGGCGATTTGTAAGGAGTCGGCATGCGACGTATTGCAGTGATGGGCGCCGCCGGGCGCATGGGCAAGACCCTGATTGAAGCGGTGCAGCAGACGCCTGGCGCCGGTCTGACGGCGGCGGTCGATCGTCCCGACAGCACGCTGGTTGGTGCGGATGCCGGTGAGCTGGCAGCGCTGGGCCGTATCGGCGTGCCGCTGTCAGGTGATCTGGATCGTGTGGTCGAAGAGTTCGATGTGCTGATCGACTTCACTCACCCGACCGTGACCCTGAAGAATCTCGCGTTCTGCCGCAAACACGGCAAAGCGATGATCATCGGCACCACCGGTTTCAGTGTTGAAGAGAAGCAATTGCTGGCCGATGCGGGCAAGGACATTCCGATCGTCTTCGCCGCCAACTTCAGCGTCGGCGTCAACCTCTGCCTGAAATTGCTCGACACCGCTGCGCGCGTGCTGGGCGACGATGTCGATATCGAGATCATGGAAGCCCATCACCGCCACAAGGTCGATGCACCGTCCGGTACGGCTGTGCGCATGGGTGAAGTGATTGCCGATGCCCTGGGGCGTGATCTGAAGAAGGTCGCGGTCTACGGTCGTGAAGGCCAGACCGGTGCGCGTGAGCGTGAAACCATTGGTTTCGCCACCGTGCGTGCTGGCGACATCGTTGGTGATCACACCGTGCTGTTCGCTGCCGATGGCGAGCGCGTCGAGATCACCCACAAGGCATCGAGCCGCATGACCTTCGCCAAGGGCGCGGTGCGTGCGGCGCTGTGGCTGGACGGTCGCGAGCCGGGCCTGTACGACATGCAAGACGTACTCGACCTGCGTTGAGTCGTTGCTGAACCCGGCGCAAACGTCCCGTTTTGCGCCGGTTTTTACCGCTTGGCGACGACCTGTCGCATTCTCCGGCCTTTAAGGCTCTTTAGCGGTGGACCAAAAACGCCCTTTTCTGTAAGCTACAGCTTTAGTGTGTCCACTAAAAGCGCGCAGAATAATTTCAGTGAAGAAGCGGGGTGACGTGTCCATACGTCACTCCGCTTTTTTACAACCTGCGATTGCCCTTTCATGCGTTATTTACGGGAGGTCTTCTTGACTAAGCCAGCCATACTCGCCCTTGCTGATGGCAGCATTTTTCGCGGCGAAGCCATTGGAGCCGACGGTCAGACCGTTGGTGAGGTGGTGTTCAACACCGCAATGACCGGCTATCAGGAAATCCTTACCGATCCTTCCTACGCCCAACAGATCGTTACCCTGACTTATCCGCACATCGGCAACACCGGCACCACGCCGGAAGACGCCGAGTCCGACCGCGTCTGGTCCGCTGGCCTGGTCATCCGTGACCTGCCGCTGGTAGCGAGCAACTGGCGTAACACGATGTCCCTGTCCGATTACCTGAAAGCCAACAACGTGGTGGCAATCGCCGGTATCGACACCCGTCGCCTGACCCGCATCCTGCGTGAAAAAGGCGCTCAGAACGGCTGCATCATGGCCGGCGACAACATCTCCGAAGAAGCGGCCATCGCCGCTGCGCAAGGCTTCCCGGGCCTGAAGGGCATGGACCTGGCGAAAGTCGTCAGCACCAAGACCCAATACGAATGGCGTTCGACTGTCTGGGATCTGAAAACCGACAGCCACGCGACCATCGAAGCTTCCGAGCTGCCATATCACGTGGTCGCTTACGACTACGGCGTCAAGGTCAACATCCTGCGCATGCTGGTCGAGCGCGGCTGCCGCGTCACCGTAGTGCCTGCGCAGACTCCAGCCGCCGATGTGCTGGCGCTGAAGCCGGACGGCGTGTTCCTGTCCAACGGTCCTGGTGACCCGGAGCCATGCGACTACGCGATCCAGGCAATCAAGGAAGTCCTGGAAACCGAGACGCCGGTATTCGGCATCTGCCTCGGCCACCAACTGCTGGCTCTGGCCTCCGGCGCCAAGACCCTGAAAATGGGCCACGGCCACCACGGTGCCAACCACCCGGTGCAGGATCTGGACACAGGCGTGGTGATGATCACCAGCCAGAACCACGGTTTTGCGGTAGACGAAGCCACCCTGCCAGCCAACGTGCGCGCGATCCACAAATCGCTGTTCGACGGCACCCTGCAAGGCATCGAGCGCACCGACAAGAGCGCGTTCAGCTTCCAGGGTCACCCTGAAGCGAGCCCGGGCCCGAACGATGTTGCGCCACTGTTCGACCGCTTCATCAACGAGATGGCCAAGCGACGCTAAGCGTTCGCCTTGAGACTGTAGAGAGAAGCCCGCGAGGGCGGCCCCGGTTCCGGCGGCCCCTTCGGGACTTCAGAAATCGATCAAGACGGCTTGCCGACTGACCTGCGGATTTGAGTGACAAACCATGCCAAAACGTACAGACATTAAAAGCATCCTGATTCTCGGCGCTGGCCCGATCGTGATCGGCCAGGCCTGCGAATTCGACTACTCCGGCGCCCAGGCCTGCAAGGCCCTGCGCGAAGAGGGTTACCGCGTCATCCTGGTGAACTCCAACCCGGCCACCATCATGACCGACCCGGACATGGCCGACGCCACCTACATCGAACCGATCAAGTGGCAGACCGTGGCCAAGATCATCGAAAAAGAGCGTCCGGACGCCGTGCTGCCAACCATGGGTGGCCAGACCGCTCTGAACTGCGCTTTGGACCTGGAGCGCGAAGGCGTTCTGGAGAAGTTCGGCGTAGAGATGATCGGTGCCAATGCCGACACCATCGACAAGGCTGAAGACCGTTCGCGTTTCGACAAGGCGATGAAATCCATCGGCCTGGCCTGCCCGCGTTCCGGCATCGCCCACAGCATGGAAGAAGCCAACGCGGTCCTCGAAACTCTCGGTTTCCCGTGCATCATCCGTCCGTCCTTCACCATGGGCGGCACCGGTGGCGGTATCGCTTACAACCGTGAAGAGTTCGAAGAAATCTGCGCCCGTGGTCTGGACCTGTCGCCGACCAAAGAGCTGCTGATCGACGAATCGCTGATCGGCTGGAAAGAATATGAAATGGAAGTTGTCCGCGACAAAAAGGACAACTGCATCATCGTCTGCTCGATCGAAAACTTCGACCCGATGGGCGTGCACACCGGTGACTCGATCACCGTAGCTCCTGCGCAAACCCTGACCGACAAGGAATACCAGATCCTGCGTAACGCCTCGCTGGCGGTACTGCGCGAGATCGGCGTCGAGACCGGCGGTTCGAACGTGCAGTTCGGTATCTGCCCGAACACTGGCCGCATGGTCGTGATCGAAATGAACCCGCGTGTATCGCGTTCCTCGGCACTGGCTTCGAAAGCCACCGGTTTCCCGATCGCCAAGGTCGCGGCCAAACTGGCTGTGGGTTACACCCTCGACGAGCTGTCGAACGACATCACCGGCGGCAAGACCCCGGCGTCCTTCGAACCGTCGATCGACTACGTCGTCACCAAGCTGCCACGCTTCGCCTTCGAGAAATTCGCCAAGGCTGACGCACGCCTGACCACGCAAATGAAGTCGGTCGGCGAAGTCATGGCCATCGGCCGGACCTTCCAGGAATCCCTGCAGAAAGCCCTGCGCGGTCTGGAAGTGGGCGTTTGCGGTCTGGACGAGAAGCTCGATCTGAGCAACCCGGACAGCATGAGCGTGCTCAAGCGCGAACTGACCGTGCCGGGCGCCGAGCGTATCTGGTACGTGGCTGACGCCTTCCGCGCCGGCCTGTCGGTCGAAGACATCTTCGGCATGAACATGATCGACCCGTGGTTCCTGGTGCAGATCGAAGACCTGATCAAGGACGAAGAGAAGGTCAAGACCCTCGGTCTGTCCTCGATCGACCGCGACCTGATGTTCAAGCTCAAGCGCAAAGGCTTCTCCGATCAGCGTCTGGCCAAGCTGCTGGGCGTCACCGAGAAAAACCTGCGTACGCACCGTCAGAAGCTGGAAGTGTTCCCGGTCTACAAGCGCGTTGACACCTGCGCCGCCGAGTTCGCTACCGACACCGCTTACCTGTACTCGACCTACGAGGAAGAGTGCGAAGCAGCGCCGTCGGGTCGCGACAAGATCATGATCCTGGGTGGCGGTCCGAACCGTATTGGCCAGGGCATCGAGTTCGACTACTGCTGCGTTCACGCTGCGCTCGCCCTGCGCGAAGACGGCTACGAAACCATCATGGTCAACTGCAACCCGGAAACCGTTTCCACCGACTACGACACTTCCGACCGTCTGTACTTCGAGCCGGTAACCCTGGAAGACGTGCTGGAAATCTGCCGCGTCGAGAAGCCGAAAGGCGTGATCGTCCAGTACGGCGGCCAGACTCCGCTGAAACTGGCTCGTGCTCTGGAAGCCGCTGGCGTGCCGATCATCGGCACCAGCCCTGACGCCATCGACCGCGCGGAAGACCGCGAGCGCTTCCAGCAAATGGTCGAGCGCTTGAACCTGCGTCAGCCGCCAAACGCCACTGTGCGTAGCGAAGATGAAGCTGTTCGCGCTGCGGCGAAGATCGGTTATCCGCTGGTGGTGCGCCCGTCCTACGTGTTGGGCGGCCGTGCCATGGAAATCGTATACAAAGAAGACGAACTCAAGCGCTATCTGCGTGACGCGGTGCAAGTGTCCAACGACAGCCCGGTGCTGCTCGACCACTTCCTCAACTGCGCCATCGAAATGGACGTGGATGCGGTCTGCGACGGCAAAGACGTGGTGATCGGCGCGATCATGCAGCACATCGAACAGGCGGGCGTTCACTCCGGTGACTCTGCGTGCTCGCTGCCGCCGTACTCGCTGCCGGCGCACATCCAGGACGAGATGCGCGAACAGGTCAAGAAAATGGCTCTGGAATTGGGCGTTGTCGGCCTGATGAACGTGCAGCTGGCTTTGCAGGGCGAAGACATCTACGTCATCGAAGTCAACCCCCGCGCCTCGCGTACCGTGCCGTTCGTTTCCAAGTGCATCGGTGTTTCCCTGGCCATGATCGCTGCGCGCGTGATGGCCGGTAAGACCCTGAAGGAAATCGGCTTCACCAAAGAAATCATCCCGAACTTCTACAGCGTTAAAGAAGCGGTGTTCCCGTTCGCCAAGTTCCCTGGCGTTGACCCGATCCTCGGCCCAGAGATGAAGTCGACCGGTGAAGTGATGGGTGTCGGCGATACCTTCGGCGAAGCATTCGCCAAGGCGCAGATGGGTGCCAGCGAAGTGCTGCCGACCGGCGGTACCGCGTTCATCAGCGTGCGCGATGACGACAAGCCACTGGTTGCAGGCGTGGCCCGTGATCTGATCAACTTGGGCTTCGAAGTGGTCGCCACTGCCGGCACTGCCAAGCTGATCGAAGCCGCAGGCCTGAAAGTGCGCCGCGTGAACAAGGTGACCGAGGGTCGTCCGCACGTGGTCGACATGATCAAGAATGACGAAGTCACGCTGATCATCAACACCACCGAAGGTCGTCAATCGATCGCCGATTCGTACTCCATTCGTCGCAATGCCCTGCAGCACAAGATCTACTGCACCACCACTATCGCTGCGGGCGAAGCGATCTGCGAAGCGCTGAAGTTCGGTCCGGAAAAGACCGTGCGCCGCTTGCAGGATCTACACGCAGGATTGAAGGCATGAGCATAACCAAGTACCCAATGACTGTTCAGGGCGCTCGCGCCCTGGAAGAGGAGCATGCTCACCTGACCAAGGTCGTCCGTCCGAAGCTCAGCCAGGACATCGGTACGGCCCGCGAGTTGGGTGACTTGAAGGAAAACGCTGAATACCATGCTGCCCGCGAACAGCAAGGCATGGTCGAAGCGCGTATTCGTGACATCGAAGGCCGGATTCAGAATCAGGTCATCATCGATGTCACGACCATTCCTCACACCGGTAAAGTGATTTTCGGTACTACCGTCGAGATCGCCAACGTCGAGACTGATGAAAGCGTCACTTACCACATCGTGGGTGAGGATGAGGCTGACTTCAAACTCGGCAAGATCTCCGTCGGTTCGCCGCTGGCCCGCGCCTTGATTGGCAAGGAAGAGGGTGACGTCGTCGCCGTCAAAACGCCAAGCGGCGTGATCGAGTACGAGATTGTCGAAGTTCGTCACATCTGAAAGAAGGCGCCCGCTGCATGCGGGCGCCATGCTTTGGCAACTGACCCAGATGCTTTGGGTCGGTGGCCTATGGTTGATTCATATCGGTTTGCAGCCGGCGTTGGGCCAGATCGGCCTGGCGCCGCTGTTGATCGACGAAGTGGCCAGTGCATTCGAAGTGCTGGTGGTGGGGTTCGCCGCTCTGTGCGTGATCTTTCAGGCTTTGGTGCTGGTACAGGCCGAGGGCCTTGGCAGTCTATGGCGGGATTTTCGCGGGCAGGTGCTGTTGATGGCGTTGTACGCGTGCGCGATGTATGTCGCTGTGCGTGTCGGCTGGCCGGATGCGCAGCGCTGGCAGGTATTCAGTTATCTGGTGCTGGGATTTTCCGGGCTGGTGCTGGTCATGCAGCCGGTGCCGGGATGGAGTGGCAGGGTGCGCGAAGCACACCCTTGACCCTGCACATCACTTGAAGCGATGAACGTTCGACAGCTGCTTGTTGGCGCTGAAGTTCTTGCGGTAGACCAGAGCCATCTTGCCGATCACCTGAACCAGGTCCGCTTTGCCGACCTTGCACAGTTCGGCGATGTGCGCCAGGCGCGACTCGCGATCGAGGATATTGAGCTTGATCTTGATCAGCTCGTGATCGGCCAAGGCGCGTTCAAGTTCGGCTAAAACACCTTCAGTCAAACCGTTGTCCGCTACCGTCAACACTGGTTTGAGGTGGTGGCCGATGGATTTGTACTGTTTCTTCTGCTCTGGAGTGAGCGGCATAATCTGACCCTTTCGTCTGGATTCTGTAAAATGGCGGCCATTTTACCCGAGGGTTCGTGGATCCGCCCAACTAATCACGACCCTAATCATCGAGGTGCCCAATGGCGCGTTCCAAGACAAGCCTTGGTTGGCTGAAAAGACATGTCAACGATCCTTATGTGAAGCAGGCGCAGAAGGATGGCTACCGCTCGCGTGCAAGTTACAAACTTCTGGAGATCCAGGAAAAATACAAACTCATCCGTCCGGGCATGAGCGTGGTCGACCTCGGCGCGGCGCCGGGTGGCTGGTCCCAGGTGACCAGTCGGTTGATCGGCGGTCAGGGTCGTTTGATCGCTTCGGACATCCTGGAAATGGACAGCATTCCGGACGTGCATTTTATCCAGGGCGACTTCACGGAGGATTCGGTGCTCGCTGAAATCCTGGAGGCCGTGGGTAATTCGCAGGTTGACCTTGTGATTTCCGATATGGCCCCCAATATGAGTGGTACGCCCGAAGTGGACATGCCCAAGGCCATGTTCCTCTGTGAGCTGGCGCTGGACCTGGCGGAACGGATCCTCAAGCCCGGTGGCAATTTCGTCATCAAGATTTTTCAGGGCGAAGGGTTTGACGTTTATCTGAAGGACGCTCGGAAGAAATTCGACAAGATCCAGATGATCAAGCCAGACTCTTCCCGTGGCAGCTCCCGTGAGCAGTACATGCTGGCCTGGGGTTATCGCGGCGGTGATGCGTAAAACAAGGTTTTTCGGCGGGGCGATAGGTTTTTCATATTTCGCTCTGCGGGCATAAGCGAATATTGTGTAGAAAGTGTTTCACAAAGGGTTACAGACGGCGCCTGCCAGAGTTGTAGGTAATGTAGTAAGTTAGGCCGGTGAATATCATGCGAAGCGCGCGCCAGTAGCGGAGCTTGCTTCAGAGGGTAGTTAATTGAACGATATGGCAAAGAATCTGATCCTGTGGTTGATCATCGCGGCAGTCCTGGTGACGGTGATGAACAACTTCTCCAGCCCTAACGAGCCGCAGACCCTCAACTATTCCGACTTCATCCAGCAGGTCAAGGATGGCAAGGTCGAGCGCGTAGCCGTTGACGGCTATGTGATTACCGGCAAGCGCACCGATGGCGACAGCTTCAAGACCATTCGTCCGGCAATTCAGGACAATGGCCTGATCGGCGATCTGGTCGACAATCATGTTGTGGTTGAAGGCAAGCAGCCTGAACAGCAAAGCATCTGGACTCAGCTCCTGGTGGCCAGCTTCCCGATCCTGGTGATCATCGCGGTGTTCATGTTCTTCATGCGCCAGATGCAGGGCGGCGCCGGTGGCAAGGGCGGGCCGATGAGCTTCGGCAAGAGCAAGGCACGCCTGCTCTCCGAAGATCAGGTGAAAACCACTTTGGCTGACGTTGCCGGTTGCGACGAAGCCAAGGAAGAAGTCGGCGAGCTGGTCGAGTTCCTGCGTGATCCGGGCAAGTTCCAGCGTCTGGGCGGTCGTATCCCGCGCGGCGTACTGATGGTCGGCCCGCCGGGTACCGGTAAAACCTTGCTGGCCAAGGCGATTGCCGGCGAAGCGAAAGTGCCGTTCTTCACCATTTCCGGTTCCGACTTTGTCGAAATGTTCGTCGGTGTCGGCGCCAGCCGCGTCCGCGACATGTTCGAGCAGGCCAAGAAGCACGCCCCTTGCATCATCTTCATCGACGAAATCGATGCCGTGGGTCGCCATCGTGGCGCCGGCATGGGTGGCGGTCACGACGAACGTGAGCAGACTCTCAACCAGTTGCTGGTGGAGATGGACGGCTTCGAAATGAATGACGGCATCATCGTGATTGCTGCGACCAACCGTCCGGACGTACTCGACCCTGCGCTGCTGCGTCCGGGCCGTTTCGACCGTCAGGTGGTCGTCGGCTTGCCGGATATTCGTGGTCGCGAGCAGATTCTGAAAGTGCACATGCGCAAAGTGCCAATGGGCGACGACGTTGCTCCGGCAGTGATCGCACGTGGCACTCCGGGCTTCTCCGGTGCTGACCTGGCCAACCTGGTCAACGAAGCGTCGTTGTTCGCTGCTCGTAGCGGCAAACGCATCGTCGAGATGAAAGAGTTCGAGCTGGCGAAAGACAAGATCATGATGGGCGCCGAGCGCAAATCCATGGTCATGTCCGAGAAAGAAAAGCAGAACACTGCTTACCACGAAGCCGGCCACGCCATCGTTGGTCGCGTCGTGCCTGAGCATGATCCGGTCTACAAGGTGTCGATCATCCCGCGCGGTCGTGCGCTGGGTGTGACCATGTTCTTGCCGGAGGAAGATCGCTACAGCCTGTCCAAGCGTGCGCTGATCAGCCAGATCTGCTCGTTGTACGGTGGCCGTATCGCTGAAGAAATGACCCTGGGCTTCGACGGTGTGACCACCGGTGCGTCCAATGACATCATGCGTGCAAGTCAGATTGCCCGGAACATGGTGACGAAATGGGGCCTGTCGGAAAAACTCGGTCCGCTGATGTATGCCGAAGAAGAGGGCGAAGTGTTCCTCGGTCGCGGCGGTGGCGGCCAGGCTGCCAGCTTCTCCGGTGAGACCGCCAAGCTGATCGATTCCGAAGTGCGCAGCATCATTGATCAGTGCTACGGCACCGCCAAGCAGATCCTCACGGATAACCGTGACAAGCTCGATGCCATGGCTGATGCGCTGATGAAGTACGAAACCATCGATGCCGAGCAGATCGACGACATCATGGCTGGCCGCACACCTCGCGAACCTCGCGACTGGTCGGGTGGCACCGGTACGCCTCCGCCGCCTGTCGTGCAGGACGAGCGTCCGGAAAAACCGATTGGCGGTCCGGCTGCTGACGTTTAAGGCTTGAAATGACTTCTGTACAGTCCCTGACCCGGTTGCCTTGCGGCAACCGGGTTCTTGATTTGGCCCAGACGCATGTCATGGGCATTCTCAATGTCACTCCTGATTCTTTCTCCGATGGTGGTCGCTATAGCCAGCTCGATGCGGCTTTGCGCCACGCCGAAGCGATGGTGTTGGCTGGCGCGACGCTGATCGATGTCGGCGGCGAATCGACCCGGCCAGGCGCGCGAGCGGTCTCTCCTCTGGAGGAACTTGAGCGCGTCGCGCCGATTGTCGAGCTGATCAATCGCGAGCTGGATGTCATCATCTCGGTCGATACTTCCACCCCGGCAGTCATGCGCGAAACCGCCCGGCTCGGTGCCGGACTGATCAATGATGTGCGTTCGTTGCGTCGCGATGGCGCGCTGGATGCGGCGGCGGCGACCGGATTGCCGGTTTGTCTCATGCACATGCTCGGCGAGCCGGGCGATATGCAGGACAATCCACAGTATCAGGATGTCACCCGCGAGGTCGGTGAGTTTCTCGCCGAACGCATGGATCAGTGCGCGCAGGCGGGTATTCCCGCCGAGCGGATCATTCTTGATCCCGGCTTCGGCTTCGCCAAGACCCTGCAGCACAATCTAAGCTTGTTCAAACACATGGAGGCCCTGCATGCACTGGGTCGACCACTGCTGGTAGGTGTTTCGCGCAAGAGTATGATTGGCCACGCTTTGAATCGTCCCGTGGGCGAGCGTCTGCATGGCGGCCTGGCGCTGGCAGCGCTGGCGTCGGTCAAGGGCGCGCGGATATTGCGCGTCCACGACGTGGCGGAAACTGTCGATGTAGTGCGAATGATCGCGGCCGTAGAATCAGCCGAATAAGAATGATGGAGCACTTATGAGCAAGAAATATTTTGGTACCGACGGCATTCGCGGTCGTGTAGGTGAATACCCGATCACGCCTGACTTCATGCTCAAGCTCGGCTGGGCTGCTGGTATGGCTTTTCGCAAGATGGGTGCCTGCAAGGTGCTGGTCGGCAAGGACACGCGGATCTCCGGCTATATGTTCGAGTCGGCACTCGAGGCCGGGCTGACCTCGGCGGGTGCCGATGTGATGCTGCTCGGCCCGATGCCGACGCCTGCCATCGCTTATCTGTCGCGTACGTTCCAGGCTGAAGCCGGCATCGTGATCAGTGCTTCGCACAACCCGCATGATGACAACGGCATCAAGTTCTTCTCCGGCAAAGGCACCAAGCTGCCCGATGAATTGGAGCTGATGATCGAAGAGTTGCTGGATACGCCGATGACCGTCGTCGAGTCGAGCAAGATCGGTAAAGTGTCGCGAATCAATGATGCATCGGGCCGCTACATCGAGTTCTGCAAGAGCAGCGTGCCTACCGGGACCAATTTCGCCGGCCTGAAGATCGTTATCGACTGCGCGCATGGTGCGACCTATAAGGTAGCGCCGAGCGTCTTCCGTGAATTGGGTGCCGAAGTCGTCGTGCTTTCCGCTCAGCCGAACGGGCTGAACATCAACGATAACTGCGGTTCCACGCATATGGGGCCGTTGCAGGCCGCCGTTCTGGCCGAGCATGCGGACCTGGGTATCGCCTTCGATGGTGATGGCGATCGGGTATTGATGGTCGATCACACCGGCGCCATTGTTGATGGTGACGACCTGCTGTTTATCATTGCCCGCGATCTGCATGAGCGTGGCAAGTTGCAGGGTGGCGTCGTCGGTACTTTGATGAGCAATCTTGGTCTCGAACTGGCCCTTGCGGATCTGTCGATCCCGTTCGTTCGCGCCAATGTCGGTGACCGCTACGTGATTGCCGAGCTGCAAGAGCGCAACTGGCTCGTAGGCGGGGAAAATTCCGGGCATGTGGTCTGCTTCAACCACACCACCACGGGCGACGCCATCATTGCGGCCTTGCAGGTGTTGATGGCTCTGAAATCCCGCAATGAAGGTCTGGCACAAACGCGCCAGGCGTTGCGCAAGTGCCCTCAGGTGCTGATCAACGTTCGCTTTGGCGGCGGTGAAAGCCCACTGGAGCATCCTGCTGTCAAGGAAGCCAGTGCCCGTGTCACTCAGGCGATGGCGGGACGCGGTCGCGTGCTTCTGCGCAAGTCCGGCACAGAGCCTCTGGTGCGCGTAATGGTCGAAGGCGAGGACGAGAACCAGGTTCGCGGCTATGCCGAAGAGCTGGCAAAACTGGTAACCGAAGTTTCTGCCTGATACGGCTTGCAAGCCATGATTGTGTTGGGTAACATCTGCGCCCACTTTGACCGACGAGGTACAGCATGCGTCGCCCTATGGTAGCTGGTAACTGGAAGATGCACGGTACCCGCGCCAGCGTCGCTGAGCTGATCAACGGCCTTCGTCATCTGGCCTTGCCAAGCGGTGTTGATGTCGCGGTGTTCCCGCCTTGCTTGTACATCAATCAAGTGATTGATGGCTTGAAAGGCAAGTCGATTTCGGTCGGCGCGCAGAATTCTGCGGTGGAAGCCATGCAAGGTGCGTTGACTGGTGAGATTGCTCCCAGCCAACTGGTGGATGCAGGTTGTTCCCTGGTGCTTGTCGGGCACTCCGAACGCCGCCAGATTATGGGCGAGCGAGACGGGATGCTGAATCGCAAGTTCGCAGCGGCACAGGCATGTGGCTTGATTCCGGTGTTGTGTGTAGGGGAAACCCTCGAGCAGCGCGAAGCCGGAAAAACTCTTGAAGTTGTCGGGCGTCAGCTTGGCAGCATCATTGAAGAGCTGGGTGTCGGTGCCTTTGCCAAGGCAGTGATTGCTTACGAGCCGGTCTGGGCCATTGGTACCGGGCTGACTGCAACGCCGCAACAGGCTCAGGATGTGCATAAAGCCATTCGCGAGCAGTTGGCGGCAGAGAATTCTGAGGTCGCACGAGGTGTGCGGCTTCTATACGGCGGCAGCGTGAAGGCGGCCAATGCGGTCGAACTGTTCGGCATGCCGGATATCGATGGGGGGCTCATTGGTGGAGCTTCCCTGAATGCAGATGAGTTCGGTGCGATCTGTCGCGCCGCGGGAAACTGAAAAAATGCTGGAAACAGTCGTAGTCGTTTTTCATCTGCTGGGTGCATTGGGCGTAGTTGCTCTGGTTTTGCTGCAGCAGGGTAAGGGTGCGGACGCTGGCGCGTCTTTCGGAGCAGGTGCTTCAAATACTGTGTTCGGAAGCCAAGGTTCCTCTACCTTTCTTAGTAAGTTTACTGCTATACTTGCCGCCGGTTTCTTCATAACCAGCTTGGGGTTAGGTTACTTTGCTAAAGAGAAAGCTCATCAGCTGACTCAAGCAGGTCTTCCAGATCCAGCAGTGTTGGAAGTACCTAAGCAACAACCGGCTTCTGATGATGTCCCGGTGCTTCAAGAGCAAAAGTCGGCTACTCCAGCGACTGACGTGCCTCCAGCTCAAGAGCAGAAGTAAGAAGAGTTCCAAACGTAGTATTGCCGAGGTGGTGGAATTGGTAGACACGCAACCTTGAGGTGGTTGTGCCCATAGGGTGTAGGGGTTCGAGTCCCCTTCTCGGTACCAATTAGTCAGGAGAGCCCGCTGTTGCGGGCTTTCTTGCAGGTGGAAGGTTACATTGACCCTAAAAGGGATCGGTCGTATACTTCCGCCCCAGCTTTGTCGCGGGGTGGAGCAGTCTGGTAGCTCGTCGGGCTCATAACCCGAAGGTCGTCGGTTCAAATCCGGCCCCCGCAACCAGTTTAAGGAGCCCCTTTTAAGGGGCTTTTTGTTAGCTGGATACTTTCAACGCCGCTGTTCGACGGCGTTTCAAGGATGGGCGTTATGCCCATTTTTTTATTTTGTAAAGCATGCACATATCATGCACTAGGGGGTTCAGGTGTCGAGCAAGCTAGAAGAGTTGCAGGCCTTGCTGGCCCCGGTGGTCGTGGCCCTGGGCTATGAATGCTGGGGTATCGAGTTTTCGGCTCAGGGTCGTCACTCGATGTTGCGCGTTTATATCGATAAAGAGGGTGGCGTGCTGGTGGACGATTGCGCCATTGTCAGCCGTCAGATCAGCGGTGTTCTGGATGTTGAAGATCCTATCTCCGTTGAATACACCCTTGAAGTTTCCTCGCCTGGCATGGAGCGCCCGCTGTTCACTCTTGAGCAGTTTGCCAAATTTGCCGGTGAACAAGTGAAGATCAAGCTGCGCTCGCCTTTCGAAGGTCGACGCAATTTTCAGGGCCTTCTGCGCGGTGTAGAAGAGCAGGACGTCGTGGTGCAGGTAGAAGACCACGAGTTCCTGTTGCCGATCGATATGATCGACAAGGCCAACATTATTCCCAGTTTTGACTGAGACGCGGATCCCGCGGATCCAATGGCTTGCGAAAGGCGAGGCGTACGATGAGCAAAGAAGTACTGCTGGTTGTTGAGTCGGTATCCAATGAAAAGGGTGTACCGGCAAGCGTAATTTTTGAAGCGCTGGAGCTGGCTCTGGCCACTGCTACCAAAAAGCGTTTTGAAGACGAAGTGGACCTGCGTGTGGAAATCAACCGCCACACCGGTTCCTACGAAACCTTCCGTCGCTGGACGGTCGTCGAAGAGAATGATCTCGACGATCCGGCCATCGAGACCTGGCCAAGCAAGGTTGCCGAAACGCACCCTGGCGCCAAGGTTGGTGACGTCGTCGAAGAGAAAATCGAATCCATCGAGTTCGGCCGCATCGCTGCACAGACTGCCAAGCAGGTCATCGTGCAGAAAGTTCGCGAAGCCGAGCGTGCTCAAGTGGTCGACGCCTATCGCGAGCGCCTGGGAGAAATCATCTCCGGCACCGTGAAAAAAGTCACCCGCGACAACGTGATCGTCGATCTGGGCAACAATGCTGAAGCGTTGCTGGCCCGTGAAGACATCATTTCTCGCGAAACCTTCCGTGTCGGCGTGCGTCTGCGTGCGCTGCTCAAGGAAATCCGCACCGAGAACCGCGGCCCGCAGCTGATCCTGTCGCGTACCGCGCCGGAAATGCTGATCGAGCTGTTCCGTATCGAAGTGCCGGAAATCGCCGAAGGCCTCATCGAGGTCATGGCCGCCTCCCGTGATCCGGGTTCGCGTGCCAAGATCGCCGTCCGCTCCAAGGACAAGCGCATCGACCCACAAGGTGCCTGCATCGGTATGCGCGGTTCGCGCGTCCAGGCGGTATCGGGTGAGTTGGGCGGTGAGCGTGTTGATATCGTGCTGTGGGACGACAACCCGGCCCAGTTCGTGATCAACGCCATGTCCCCGGCCGAGGTTGCGGCAATTATCGTTGACGAAGATGCCCATGCCATGGACATCGCCGTTGGCGCAGACAATCTGGCTCAGGCCATCGGTCGCGGTGGTCAGAACGTGCGTCTGGCCAGCCAGTTGACTGGCTGGACCCTGAACGTGATGACCGAATCGGACATCCAGGCTAAGCAGCAAGCAGAAACCGGCGACATCCTGCGCAACTTCATCGACGAGCTGGAAGTCGACGAAGAACTGGCTCAGGTGCTGGTAGATGAAGGCTTCACCAGCCTGGAAGAGATTGCCTACGTACCGGTGGAGGAAATGCTCAACATCGACGGCTTTGACGAGGACATCGTCAACGAGCTTCGTGCTCGCGCCAAGGATCGCTTGTTGACCAAAGCCATCGCTACTGAGGAAAAGCTGGCAGACGCCCATCCGGCCGAAGACCTGCTCTCGCTTGAGGGTATGGACAAGGATTTGGCGATGGAACTGGCGGTGCGCGGCGTAATTACCCGCGAAGACCTGGCCGAGCAGTCTATTGACGACCTGCTCGACATCGACGGCATTGACGATGATCGTGCCGGCAAGTTGATCATGGCCGCCCGAGCCCACTGGTTCGAGTAATTAGGCGCGGCCTGAGGAGAGAAGTGCATGACGCAAGTCACGGTGAAACAACTGGCCGATGAGGTCAAAACACCGGTAGAGCGCCTGTTGCAGCAGATGCGTGAGGCAGGTCTGCCGCACACCGCCGCCGACGAAAATGTGACTGACAGTGAGAAGCAATCCCTGCTGACTCACTTGAAGAGCAGTCACAAGGCGAAAGTGGAAGAACCACGCAAGATCACGCTGCAGCGTAAAACCACCAGCACCCTGCGTGTGGCTGGTAGCAAGAGCATCAGCGTTGAAGTTCGCAAGAAGAAAGTTTTCGTACAGCGCAGCCCGGAAGAAATCGAAGCCGAGCGCAAGCGTGAACTGGATGAGCGTCGCGCAGTAGAAAATGCTGCCCGTCAGAAGGCTGAAGAAGAAGCCAAGCAGCGCGCCGAAGAAGAAGCGCGTCGCCAGCCTGCTGCTGCGCAAACCGCTGCCAGCGACGCCGTTGCGGCGCCGGCTGCCGCTGCCGAACCTGTTCGCGAAAGCGCACCGGTGGCTGCTGCTCCTGCTCCATCGGCTGACGTTCGCAACAAGCAGAACGAACAGCGCCGTCCGGACAAGCCACGTGCCGACGACAACAATCGTCGCAGCGGTGGTGGTGATGGCGAGCGCAAAAACGCTCCGCATCGCGCATCGGTCAAAGAAAAAGCCCCGGCGCCACGTGTGGCGCCACGCACTACCGACGAAGAAAGCGATGGCTTCCGTCGTGGTGGTCGCGGCAAGGCCAAGCTGAAGAAGCGCAACGCCCACGGTTTCCAGAGCCCGACCGGCCCTGTCGTGCGTGATGTGCAGATCGGCGAGACCATCACGGTTGGCGATCTGGCCAATCAGATGTCGGTCAAAGCGGCTGAAATCATCAAGTTCATGTTCAAACTGGGTACCCCAGCGACCATCAACCAGGTGCTTGATCAGGAAACTGCTCAACTGGTAGCCGAAGAACTGGGCCACAAAGTGACCCTGGTCAGCGACACCGCTCTGGAAGATTCCCTGGCCGAGTCCCTGAAGTTTGAAGGTGAGTCGTTCTCCCGTGCACCAGTCGTGACCGTAATGGGCCACGTTGACCATGGTAAGACTTCCCTGCTCGACTACATCCGTCGTGCCAAGGTAGCTGCTGGCGAAGCCGGCGGTATCACCCAGCACATCGGTGCATACCACGTTGAGACTGATCGCGGCATGGTCACTTTCCTCGACACCCCGGGTCACGCCGCGTTTACCGCAATGCGTGCCCGTGGTGCCAAGGCGACCGACATCGTGATCCTCGTGGTTGCAGCGGACGACGGTGTGATGCCGCAAACCATCGAAGCGGTTCAGCATGCTCAGGCAGCTGGCGTGCCGCTGGTGGTAGCAGTGAACAAGATCGACAAGCCGGGCGCCGATCTCGATCGCATCCGCAGCGAGCTGTCGGTTCACGGCGTGACTTCCGAAGACTGGGGTGGCGACACGCCATTCGTTCCGGTTTCGGCGAAGATGGGTACTGGCGTGGACGAGCTGCTTGAAGCCGTTCTGCTGCAGGCCGAAGTTCTCGAACTGAAAGCTACTCCTTCCGCTCCTGGCCGTGGTGTGGTGGTTGAATCGCGTCTCGACAAGGGTCGTGGCCCGGTGGCAACCGTGCTGGTTCAGGACGGTACGCTGCGTCAAGGCGACATGGTCCTGGTCGGTTCGAACTACGGCCGTGTACGTGCCATGCTCGACGAGAACGGCAAGCCAATCAAGGAAGCCGGTCCATCCATCCCTGTCGAGATCCTCGGCCTGGACGGTACCCCGGACGCTGGCGACGAGATGAGCGTGGTTGCCGACGAGAAGAAAGCCCGTGAAGTGGCTCTGTTCCGTCAAGGCAAGTTCCGCGAAGTCAAACTGGCTCGCGCTCACGCCGGCAAGCTGGAAAACATCTTCGAAAACATGGGTCAGGCCGAGAAGAAGACGCTCAACATCGTCCTCAAATCCGACGTCCGTGGTTCGCTGGAAGCGTTGAACGGTGCCTTGAATGGCCTGGGCAACGACGAAGTACAAGTGCGCGTCGTGGGTGGCGGTGTCGGTGGTATCACCGAATCCGACGCCAACCTGGCACTGGCTTCCAACGCTGTACTGTTCGGCTTCAACGTGCGTGCCGATGCCGGCGCTCGCAAGATCGTCGAGCAGGAAGGTCTGGATATGCGTTACTACAACGTGATCTACGACATCATCGAAGACGTCAAGAAAGCCCTGACCGGCATGCTCGGCAGCGATGTTCGCGAGAACATCCTGGGTGTGGCCGAAGTGCGTGACGTGTTCCGTTCGCCGAAGTTTGGCGCGATCGCCGGTTGCATGGTGATCGAAGGTGTCGTGCACCGTAACCGTCCGATCCGTGTACTGCGTGAAGACATCGTTATCTTCGAAGGCGAGCTGGAATCCCTGCGCCGCTTCAAGGATGACGCTTCCGAAGTACGTGCCGGCATGGAATGCGGTATCGGCGTGAAGAGCTACAACGACGTCAAAGTCGGCGACAAGATCGAAGTCTTCGAGAAGGTTCAGGTTGCTCGCAGCCTCTGACTCGCGCACTTCAAGGGCCACGATGGGCCGTAGCATGCAAATGCACGGCACAGCGTCCGGACTCTAAACGCAACGCCCGGTCTGGCTTTTGTCAGGCCGGGCGTTTGCCGCTTTCAGACCTTGCGGGTTTCACCGCTGGGCAGTAACAGGTAACAAATCATGGCAAAAGAATACAGCCGTACCCAACGTATCGGCGATCAGATGCAGCGCGAGCTGGCGCAACTGATCCGTCGCGAAGTCAAAGATCCGCGCGTCGGCCTGGTCACCATCACCGCTGTGGAAGTGTCCCGTGACGTCGGTCACGCGAAGATTTTCATCACCGTGATGGGTCAGGACAACGCTGAAGACATCGCGCAAAGCATCAAGGTGCTCAATGCCGCCGCAGGCTTCCTGCGCATGCAGTTGGCCCGCGAAATGAAGCTGCGCAGCGTGCCGCAATTGCACTTCCACTACGACGAATCCGTCGTGCGTGGCGCGCACCTGTCGGCATTGATCGAGCGCGCCGTGGCTGAAGACAATCAGCACGTTGCCGCTCCAGCACCTGAAGACACCAAGGAGTAATTCGGTGGCTCAGGTCAAACGTATCCGTCGTAACGTCAGCGGCATCATCCTGCTCGACAAGCCGTTGGGGTTCACCTCCAACGCTGCCTTGCAGAAGGTGCGCTGGCTGCTCAATGCCGAGAAGGCCGGGCACACCGGCAGCCTCGATCCGTTGGCCACCGGCGTGTTGCCGCTGTGCTTCGGCGAGGCGACCAAGTTCTCGCAATACCTGCTCGATTCCGACAAGGGCTACGAGACCCTGGCGCAACTGGGCAAGACCACCACCACGGCCGATGCCGAAGGCGAGGTTTTGCAGGAGCGTCCGGTGACCGTTGGTCGCGCCGATGTCGAAGCGGTTCTGCCGAAATTTCGTGGGCAAATCAGTCAGATACCGCCGATGTACTCGGCACTCAAGCGTGATGGCCAGCCGCTGTACAAACTGGCACGTGCAGGCGAAGTAGTGGAGCGCGAACCGCGTTCTGTTACTATTGCGCGCTTGGAATTGCTGGCCTTCGAAGGCGATACTGCGCGGCTTGCGGTGGACTGCAGCAAGGGCACCTATATTCGGACCCTGGTGGAGGATATCGGTGAGCAACTCGGTTGTGGTGCGTACGTCGCAGAATTGCGACGGACCCAGGCCGGGCCTTTCACCCTGGCGCAGACTGTTACTCTCGAAGAGCTGGAAGCGGTACATGCCGAAGGCGGCAACGAAGCGGTCGATCGCTTCCTGATGCCATCGGACAGCGGCCTGCAGGATTGGCCGTTGCTGCACTTCTCGGAAGCGAGCGCGTTCTACTGGCTCAACGGCCAGCCGGTACGTGCCCCGGATGCGCCGAAGTTCGGCATGGTGCGGGTACAGGATCACAATGGTCGTTTCATCGGTATCGGTGAAGTGAGCGAAGACGGGCGTATCGCGCCGCGTCGCTTGATTCGGTCAGAATGACCGGAACCGGTCTGCGTTAAGCGGGCCGGCGAGTGTGGCTGTTAACAGGCATGGTCACTACTCATTTATAGATACAGGGATTTGTCCCTGGCCTGTTGAAGCTGTTTCCCTGAAACAGTTTCCTGATAAGGAAGGATTGCCTCATGGCTCTCGACGTTCAAGAAAAAGCTCAAATCGTTGCTGACTACCAGCAAGCTGTTGGTGACACTGGTTCGCCAGAAGTGCAGGTTGCACTGCTGACCGCCAACATCAACAAACTGCAAGGTCACTTCAAGGCCAACGGTAAAGATCACCACTCCCGTCGTGGTCTGATCCGCATGGTTAACCAGCGTCGCAAGCTGCTGGACTACCTGAAAGGCAAGGACGTAAGCCGGTACGCCGCGCTGATCGCTCGCCTGGGTCTGCGTCGCTAATCAGCGATTGCGCTATGAGGTTGGTGGTCTGTCGGGCGTCAGCGGTTTTCCGCTGGCGCCTTGCAGGCTCCCAGCCTCAAGTTTTATCTGCAGCATGGCTTTACCTGTAGCACCCGGACAATTGCCATCGGGCCGATTCCCGAGATTGCCCAAGAATTCGCAAGAAACCGTTTCCCCCAAGAGCCACAAAGAAGGTAGGACACCGTGAACCCGGTAATCAAAAAATTCCAGTTCGGTCAATCGACCGTTACCCTCGAGACAGGCCGTATCGCCCGTCAGGCCTCCGGCGCAGTATTGGTCACCGTTGACGACGACGTCAGCGTGTTGGTGACTGTTGTCGGTGCAAAGCAAGCCGATCCGGGCAAGGGCTTCTTCCCTCTGTCCGTTCATTACCAGGAAAAGACTTACGCTGCCGGTAAGATCCCTGGCGGTTTCTTCAAGCGTGAAGGCCGTCCTTCCGAGAAAGAAACCCTGACTTCCCGACTGATCGACCGTCCGATCCGTCCGCTGTTCCCAGAAGGCTTCATGAACGAAGTGCAGGTTGTCTGCACCGTCGTTTCCACCAGCAAGAAGACCGATCCGGATATCGCTGCGATGATCGGTACCTCGGCTGCCCTGGCCATTTCCGGCATTCCGTTCGACGGCCCGATCGGCGCTGCTCGCGTGGCTTTCCACGAAAGCACCGGCTACCTGCTGAACCCGACTTACGAGCAGCAGGCCGCTTCGAGCCTGGACATGGTCGTTGCCGGTACTTCCGACGCCGTGCTGATGGTTGAATCGGAAGCCAAAGAGCTGACCGAAGACCAGATGCTGGGCGCAGTACTGTTCGCTCACGACGAATTCCAGGTTGTGATCAACGCTGTTAAAGAACTGGCTGCCGAAGCCGCCAAGCCAACCTGGAACTGGGCTCCTGCGCCAGAAGCCACCGAACTGCTGGGCGCTATCCGTGCCGAGTTCGGCGAAGCGATCTCCCAGGCTTACACCATCACCATCAAGGCCGACCGTTACGCTCGCCTGGGTGAGCTGAAGGACCAGGTGGTTGCCAAGCTGTCCGGTGAAGAAGGCCAGCCAAGCGCTGCTGAAGTCAAAGCAGCCTTCGGCGAAATCGAATACCGCACCGTTCGCGAAAATATCGTTAACGGCAAGCCACGTATCGACGGTCGCGACACCAAGACTGTACGTCCGCTGAACATCGAAGTTGGCGTTCTGCCGAAGACTCACGGTTCGGCACTGTTCACCCGTGGCGAAACCCAGGCGCTGGTTGTGGCAACACTGGGCACCGCCCGTGACGCGCAACTGCTGGACACCCTGGAAGGCGAAAAGAAAGACCCGTTCATGTTGCACTACAACTTCCCGCCGTTCTCGGTAGGCGAGTGTGGTCGCATGGGTGGCGCCGGTCGTCGCGAAATCGGTCACGGCCGTCTGGCCCGTCGTTCGGTTTCGGCCATGCTGCCAGCCGCTGACGTGTTCCCGTACACCATCCGCGTGGTGTCGGAAATCACCGAATCCAACGGTTCGAGCTCGATGGCTTCCGTGTGCGGTGCTTCCCTGGCACTGATGGACGCTGGTGTACCGATGAAAGCACCGGTGGCCGGTATCGCCATGGGTCTGGTTAAAGAAGGCGAGAAGTTCGCCGTCCTGACCGACATCCTCGGCGACGAAGATCACCTGGGCGACATGGACTTCAAGGTAGCCGGTACCGCCAAAGGCGTGACTGCGCTGCAGATGGACATCAAGATCAAGGGCATCACCGAAGAGATCATGGAAATCGCTCTGGGCCAGGCCCTTGAAGCGCGCCTGAACATCCTCGGCCAGATGAACCAGATCATTGGCCAGTCGCGTACCGAACTGTCGGCCAACGCTCCGACCATGATCGCGATGAAGATCGACACCGACAAAATCCGTGACGTTATCGGTAAAGGTGGCGCGACCATCCGTGCGATCTGCGAAGAAACCAAGGCTTCGATCGACATCGAAGACGACGGTTCGATCAAGATCTTCGGCGAAACCAAGGATGCTGCAGAAGCTGCTCGTCAGCGCGTTCTGAGCATCACTGCAGAAGCCGAGATCGGCAAGATCTACGTCGGCAAGGTTGAGCGCATCGTCGACTTCGGCGCATTCGTAAACATCCTGCCGGGCAAGGACGGTCTGGTGCACATCTCGATGCTGAGCGACGCTCGCGTTGAGAAAGTGACCGACATCCTGAAGGAAGGCCAGGAAGTGGAAGTGCTGGTACTGGACGTGGACAACCGCGGCCGTATCAAGCTGTCCATCAAAGACGTGGCAGCTGCCAAGGCTTCGGGCGTTTAATCACCCCAACGCTTTAGCGCAATGAAGATGCCCCCGCCGTGCAAACGGCGGGGG
>NZ_RCNX01000013.1:34266-35772 GCF_004307595.1 Pseudomonas sp. Sample_23 | reverse complement strand
CAACCCACAAATTTGCCGCAGCCCGAGTCCGGTGCTAGGTTTAGCCCACCGCCCGTGTAGCTCAGCCGGTAGAGCAGCGCACTCGTAACGCGAAGGTCGCAGGTTCGATTCCTGTCTCGGGCAAAAATTTTCGCCTTCGGTTTTATGCGTGGTGTTGGAGGTATTCGTTCAGTGCTTGACGTGTCAGATCATTCAACGACACATTTTGACGGGTTGCCGCCAGAGCCGCTGCTAAATGCAGATCGTGACCGATGCGAACATTGAACGATCCTTTGCATGGGATTTCAGGCTTCTGCCCGAGCTGCTGACAGGTTTGTAAATAGTCATCTACCGCCTCGCGAAAGGCTGCTTCCAGTTCAGCCACCGTTTGTCCTTCATAATTAACCAGCGCCCTGATGAAAAGGAGTTTTCCGAACAGGCACTTATCTTCCGTGCTCGCCTCGATAGAGCCAACATAGCCTTTGTAGTGCAGCTGGGAACTCATGGAATCAGGCCTCCTGTTTTCAGTTGCTCGATAATCTGGCGTCTTGCGTATGTTTTGATTTCATTACCGGGATGTGGCTTGTGCAGGTTGATCAATGCGTTCGGATCCCCATTGTTGAATTTGATCCTGCTACCGGATCCTTCCAGCTGAGAGTAACCAAGACGACCTAACAGAGTGACAAGCTCGGACCAAGTGAATGCGCTGTGCCCGTTGATTAGCTTGGCGAGAAGTTTTTCAGTCTTTGACATGCTGGCCTATGATTGCAACTGAATATAGTTGCATGTTTTTGGGCGGTCAATGTGAAGGTTTCGTTCGCCTCGACCATCAAAGGCGATGGCGAGGATTTATACGCAGTGAATTTCGCGCATGGAAACAGGAAACTGTAACCAAGCGCATACCACCCTTCATTTCATTCCCCCCGGTTGCACTGGCTTGCGTCTCTGTTAGGATTCCTTCGTACCAGACAAGCAAGCACCGTTGTTTTCAGATGATCCACGAATGGTCCTGAAGGCCAGGAAAAACCGAGCTTCCAATGGCTTCCTGCGTCAGAGAGATCCTTGATGATCCAGATCCATCCTCCATTCCTAAGATCAGCGAGAACCCCATGACTGAATTGACCCAAGAGCAACGCCACGAACAAGCGCTGGAAAAATACCTTCTGGATGTGCCGGACCTGAAGGTCGAGATCAAGGACCTGAGTCCCGATGATCAGAAAGACCAGATCCAGTGGTCCTTCGAAGACGAAGCCGAAGCGCAGGGCTTGCAGCCGTGGGAGCTGACCCTCAAGTACACGAGCACGCCGGAAGAGTTCGAGGCGCAGCGCCTCGTGCTGCACAAGGAAGCGGCGGAAGTATTGGGTGTCGAGTGGGAAGAGTACTGCGAGATGAACAATCTGGTGGTCTGAACAAAAACGCCAGCCTCAACAGGCTGGCGTTTTTTCTTGCGCGAATGCTCAGAGGCTCAGTCGCATCGACAGATCCACCGCTTTGACATCCTTGGTCATCGCACCAATCGAAATGTAA
>NZ_RCNX01000013.1:17445-34166 GCF_004307595.1 Pseudomonas sp. Sample_23 | reverse complement strand
CATCGACAGATCCACCGCTTTGACATCCTTGGTCATCGCACCAATCGAAATGTAATCCACGCCCGTTTCGGCGATCGGCAGCAGCGTGCTTTCGTTGATGCCGCCGCTGGCTTCCAGTTTCGCTTTGCCGGCGGTCAGGCGTACCGCTTCGCGCATGTCGTCCAGGCTCAGTTCGTCGAGCATGATGATGTCGGCGCCGGCTTCCAGCGCCTGCTTCAGCTCTTCAAGACTTTCCACTTCGATCTCCACCGGTTTGCCCGGGGCGATCTTGTGTGCGGCGGCCACGGCTTCGGCGATGCCACCAGTGGCGGCGATGTGGTTTTCCTTGATCAGGAAGGCGTCGTAGAGACCGATGCGATGGTTGTGGCAGCCGCCGCAGGTTACGGCGTATTTCTGTGCCAGACGCAGGCCGGGCAGGGTTTTGCGGGTGTCGAGCAACTTGACCTGCGTCTCGCCGACGAAGTCTGCCAGGTACTGCGCGCGCGTCGCCACGCCGGACAGCAACTGCAGGAAGTTCAGCGCGCTGCGTTCACCGGTCAGCAGTGAGCGCGCCGGGCCTTCCAGATGAAACAGCGGCTGATTGGCTTTGACCCGCTGGCCGTCGACCACTTGCCAATGCACCGCCACACGCGGATCGAGCTGGCGAAACACCGCATCGACCCATGCGGTGCCGCAGATGACGGCGTCGTCACGGGTGATGATGGTGGCTTTGGCCAGGCGTTCGGCCGGGATCAGTTGCGCGGTGATGTCGCCGCTGCCGACGTCTTCGAGCAACGCACGGCGCACGTTGTTTTCGATTTCGGCGGTCAGATCGGCGAGACGTAGATTCGGCATAACGGACTCCACAAACAAAGTGGTTCGATTATAGGGGCAGGGCGTGAGCCAACCCAAGGCGAGAACGTGCGTGCCTGGCGCATCTGGTCGATTTTCCTGCGCTGAGTGCGAGGTGTATGACGTATAGGGGAAACCCTGAGGCCTATAGCATCGTCGACCTCTTTTGCCAGATAATCCGCCTTGTATTTGACGTCATGGCTTTGACGAACGACTCCGCTGGGGCAGTGTCGAAAGCGACGAACCGAATCACCGTTCCAGGAGGCTTGGATGCGCAACGACGGGAAAGTGGTGCCTTTGCACCGGGCGACTGCCGATCTGGCGGACCACTCGCCGCTTGCCCGCTTGCCGGTGATTCTGTTGCAGGTTCGCGACAAGGCTGCGCAGCAGCTGCGCCACGATTTGCAGGAGCTGTTCGATAACGCCGACGACACGCTGTTCGAAATGGCCGACCGGGCGCGCAACGACGTCGATCAGAACATCTTTTTCGAAGCCATGCGCGACCTGCGCCTCAAGCGCAAGAATATCGAGCGCGGCTTTCTTGAACTGTTCTTTGAAGCCTTCGCCGGCCTTACCCAATACGACCCCGCCGCCAACACCCTGCCACGCACGCCGGTGGTCGAAGAGTCGGCGCCGCGCACCGATGCCATGGAGCGTACCGTCGCCGTGCAGACCATGGTCAGTCGCGTGCTCAAGCGCGACGGCTTCGCTCTCGATCAACTGACCGCACGCTTCAGCTCGATGCTCGGCAAGCGTCTGGACGATCAGCACAACCCGCTGAGTCCGGCGATGCTCTGCGAATATTTCCTGCAGGCCGGGCGTAACCTCGGCGTCGAGATCAAGGTCAAGCTGATCCTGCTCAAGCTGTTCGAACGTTACGTGCTGGCTGACACCGAGCAGCTGTATGGCGAAGCCAATCAGCTGTTGCTCGCGACCGGCGTGTTGCCACATCTGAAGCCCGCCGTGGCTCGTCGCATGGTCGAGCCTGCGGACAGCGACACATTGATTGAAGATCTCGACGAGCCGCCAGCGGACGAAGGCATCGAGGAAGTGTTCGCAGCGATGCAGCAATTGCTCGCCCAGGTGCGCGGCCGCGTCACACCGACCCTGGAGCCCGGCGCCCCGGCGCATCCGATCAACACCCGCGACCTGCTGCGGTTGTTGTCGCACTTGCAGCAATACGTACCGGCGCTGGAGGCTCAGGAGGATTTCGATCTGCGCCATCAGCTCGAACAACTGCTGACCCGGGTCAGCGTCAGAAGTGGCCGCTCCCGCGTCGTCGCGACTGCTGACGAAGATGTGATCAACCTGATCGCCATGGTCTTCGACTGCATCCTCGACGATCGCAACGTGCCTGACGCGCTCAAGGCGCTGATCGGCCGATTGCAGATTCCGATGCTCAAGGTCGCCGTGCTGGACAAGAGTTTCTTCAGCCGCAGCACGCACCCGGCGCGGCGCCTGCTCAACGAAATCGCCGAGGCCGCAATGGGCTGGAGCGATTGCGACGGCGCTGAGCGCGACAGCCTCTACGTGCGCATCGAGCAAGTGGTGCAGCGTTTGCTGAGCGAGTTTGTCGACGACCCGGCGATCTTCTCCGAACTGCTCGCCGACTTCCTCGCCTTCACTCAGGAAGAACGCCGTCGCACTGAACTGCTGGAACAACGCTTGCGGGACGCCGAGGAAGGCCGGGCGAGGGCCGAGCTGGCTCAGCGGCGTGTCGCGCAGGCGTTGCAACAGGCGCTACTGGGCAAAGTGCTGCCGGCGACGGTGGTGAGTTTCGTCCAGCAGGCCTGGAGCAAAGTGCTGTTGCTGACCTGCCTCAAGCATGGCGATCAGTCTGCCGAATGGCACGCCGACGTGCAGACCATGGAACAGTTGGTCTGGAGCGTGCAGCGCCATGACGACGGCGAATCCAGCCTGCGCCTGCTGGCACTGGTCCCGGGTTTGCTCAAGTCACTGCGCGATGGCCTGAGCAGCACCGCGTTCGACCCGTTTGCCACCAGCGAATTTTTCAGTGAGCTGGAGGCTCTGCACGTACGCGTGCTGGAACGTTCCGACGATGCCGAGCACAGCGCCATGCCGCTGATGGAAGTCACGCCCGAGGTCTTGCAGCACAGTGCCGACCAGGCAGCAGCCACCCCGGCGCCGCGCCTGGCGCAAGACGCTGCCGGTCTGTCTCAGGTCGAGCAGTTGCGTGTGGGCCACTGGGTGGTGTTCGACGCAGACGACGAACAGAGCTTGCGTTGCAAACTCGCCGCGATCATCGAAGAGACCGGCAAATATGTCTTCGTCGACCGCACCGGGACGAAGGTGCTGGAGCACAGCCGCACCGACCTCGCCTTGGCTTTCAGCCGTGGCGCCGCGCGTGCGCTGGATGACACCTTGCTGTTCGACCGCGCACTGGAATCGGTGCTGGGCGACCTGCGGCGACTCAATCGCGGCAAGTGATCGCGCGGCGGGGGCGGATCGCGGCATACTGGGCGCCCACATGGTCGGCGTTGAAGGAATCGGTATGCAGTTGGATCCCGCGAGCGGGTGGTGTCATGGCGTGCAGATCTGCCCGTCGCCCAACTTCAATGAGCGCCCGGCGGGCGAAGTGTCCCTGTTGGTCATCCACAACATCAGCCTGCCGCCGGCGCAATTCGCCACGGGCAAGGTGCAGGAATTTTTCCAGAATCGTCTGGATGTCACCGAACACCCGTACTTTGCAGGCATCGCTGACCTGCGCGTCTCGGCGCATTTTCTGATCGAACGTGACGGCAAGGTCACCCAGTTTGTCTCTTGTCTTGCGCGGGCGTGGCATGCAGGCGTTTCAGTGTTCGAGGGTCGTGAAACCTGTAACGATTTTTCCGTCGGCATCGAGCTGGAAGGCACCGATGATCTGCCGTTCACCGACGAGCAATATCGCGCGTTGACTGCGCTGACCCGGCAGTTGCAGAAACGTTTTCCGGCGATCACCGCTCAGCGTATCTGTGGCCACAGCGATATCGCTCCGGGGCGCAAGACCGATCCGGGACCAGCATTCGACTGGGCACGCTACCGCGCAGCCCTGGCAAAAGAGGAAGGACAATGAGTTTTCTGGTGTTACTGCTGGCGGTGTGGATCGAGAAGTTTTCGGCCCTGCGCCATCGGCTTCAACGCGACGGCGGATGGATCCGCGAACTGCACAAACTCGAAAACAGCAAACGGCTGGCCAGGCAACCGTGGCTGGTGCTGACGATTCTGGTGCTGTGCCCGGTGGCGTTGCTGGCGCTGTTGCTGCTGGTGCTGGAACCGGTGGCGTACGGTCTGCTGGCGCTGCCGGTGCATTTGCTGGTGGTGATTTACAGCCTCGGGCGTGGCGACCTGCTCGGCGGCCTCGGACCGTTCCGCGACGCCTGGCGCCGTGAGGATCTGCAAGCGGCGGCCCACGTGGCCAAGCGCGACCTGGACATCTGCGCCGACAGCGGCGAGCAATTGCTTGAACAAGTGCAGGGGCATCTGCTGTGGCAGGCCTATCAGAGTTTTTTTGCGGTGATCTTCTGGTACTTCCTCCTCGGTCCGGTGGCGGCATTGGCCTATCGCTTGCTGGCGCTGGCCGAAGAGCACGGCAGCAATCCGGCGCTGGTCGAGCGTGCTGCGCAGTTGCGTCATGCCTTCGATTGGGTGCCGGTGCGTTTGCTGGCGGCGAGTCTGGCCTTGGTCGGCAACTTCGTCGCGGTCAGCCGGGTGATGCTGCATGAGCTGCTGAACTGGAACATCAGCGCTGCGCAGTTGATCAACAAGGTCGGCCTGGCAGCCGGGGAAGTTCCACCGCCAGTGGTCGGCCCGGACGGCATCAACACCCTCGATTGCCTGTGGGAACTGCTGCTGCGCGCGGCGGTGCTGTGGTATGCCGGGTTTGCCTTGTGGACGGTTCTGGTTCACTGATAAGCCAGCGTGAAACTCATTGTGGCGAGGGGATTTATCCCCGATGGGCTGCGTCGCAGCCCTGAAAACCCTGTTCCACCATGCATCAGTAACCATAAGTTACAAAACCTCCCGCCGATTTACGCTATACAGAGATAGCGCCCGATAGTGGCTATCTGCTGTCGTCCCGCGCCTGCCAATAAAAACAAGAAAAACCAAGGGAGACTTCCAGTGAAGAGCTTGCTCTATCCCGCCGTCTCGCTGATGAACCGTCTGAGCTTCGGCATGAAGTTCAGCCTGATCAGCGTGCTGTTCCTGGTGCCGATGCTGGTGACCAATTTCTATCTGGTACGCGACTCCTATCGCGAATTTCAGGGCACCCGCGTCGAACTGCAAAGTCTCGACCTGCTGGGCAGCAGCCTGACCCTGCGTCGGGATCTGGAGACCCTGAACAATCTGGTGCAGATCGATGTCACCCTCGGCCAGTCCGGCAAGGCCGGCAATGTCGAAGCGCAGATCCAGACGCTGGAGCAGGCTGTGCTCGCGCGCCTCGAAGGGCTGACGGCGATGACCGAAGATCCCGAGCAGATCAAGCAGTTCGAGGCCAAGCGCGATGAAATGATCGCCGCGTTCAAGGCCCAGCAGGCGGAGACTTCGCTGCAAAGCAAAAGCGCGTTGATCGGCAAGTTGCTGGCCAATGCGCAGATTTTCAGCCAGATCATCACCAGTCAGGCCGGGTTGAGCCGCGACAACCAGAGCGACATTCGTCAGCTCAGCGAACTGGTCACGCTGATTACCCCTAGCGTCACGCAAACTCTCGGCGAAGGCCGGGCGATGGGCTCGTATTCGTTGGGCCAGGGCTTTCTCAACAGTTCCTCGAGCACGCGTTTTGACGAGCTGCTGGTGCAGATCGAAAAACTCCAGGCCGAGTACGCCCTGAAACTGCAAGACGCCCTCGGCTCCAGCAACGCCGCACGCGAATCCCTCAGTGCCCAGGCTGACACCAGCAAGGCCTCGCTGAAGCAGGCCAGCGAGCTGTTTGAAGAACAAGTGGTGATGGCCGACACCCTCGATGCGCCGTGGCAGGCATTCTACGATCAGGTCACCGGGCTGATGGAAAACACCTACCAGCTCAATCAGGCCACGCTGAAATTCCTCGACAACCAGTTGCAGCAGCGTCTGGCACAGAACCGCACGCACATGATTCTGCAAGCCTCGGCGCTGTCGGTGGTGTTCGTGCTGATTTTCTATCTTTATGGCGGTTTCTACGCCTCGACCCGCACCACCCTGAAAAGCCTGGGCGCGATGATGGACAAGGTCGCGGCCGGTGACATGACCGTCAACTTCAAGGCCAGCAGCCGCGATGAACTGGGCGAGTTGGGCGAGGTGTTCAACGGCACGGTGAAGAAGATTCACGACTTGATCGAACGTGTCGGGCATACCGTCGGCGAGGTCGAGCGCCAGGCCGTGCAGGTCGAAAGCGTCTCGGCGCAGAGCAATCAGGCTGTCGCTGGGCAGCGCTCGCAGATCGAACAAGTGGCGACGGCGATGAACCAGATGTCGGCGACCTCAATGGAAGTCGCGCGCAGTGCCGCCGCTGCGGTGAGCAGCGCCCACAGCGTCAATGACGAAACACTCAGCGGGCGCGGCCTGGTGGAATCGCAACAGGGCAGCATTGCCGCACTGGCCAGCGAAATCGACCAGTCGGTGCTGGTGATCAATCAACTGGCCAGCGACAGCCAGTCGATCAGCCGTGTGCTTGAGGTGATCAAGAGCATCGCCGAACAGACCAACCTGCTGGCGCTCAACGCCGCTATCGAAGCCGCGCGGGCCGGCGAGCAGGGGCGCGGTTTTGCCGTGGTCGCAGATGAAGTGCGCACGTTGGCCAAGCGTACCCAGCAATCGACCGAAGAAATCGAGCAGATGATCGCCAAACTGCATGGCGGCGTCGGCGCGGCGGTGAAGGCCATGGGCGTCAGCCATCAGATGGCCAATGGCACGGTGGGCCAGTCGGAAAAAGTCCAGCAGGCGCTGGAGAACATTCTTGGCGCGGTGGGCATGATTGTCGACCAGAACCAGCAAATCGCCGCTGCCGTGGAACAGCAGACCGCCGTGGCCCATGACATCGACCAGAACATCGTCGAGATCAATCGCGCTGGCGAACGCACAGCACAAGGTGCACACCAGACCGAAGATGCCAGCCGTGCGCTGTCGGCGCAGGTGGTTGAGCTCAAACAGCTGATCAGTGCGTTTCGTGTCTGAAAAGGCTGGAACCGGATCAAAAATGTGGGAGCGAGGCTGCTCGCGAAGACGGCGGGTCAGGCACTGACGATGTCACTGACAGATTGCTTTCGCGAGCAGGCTCGCTCCCACAGGGGACGGCGGTGTTACCAGCCGAAGACTTCGCAGCAGTTGGCGGTGCTGGCGTTGGCCAGTTGTTCAGGCGTGATATTCATCAGCTCGGCCAACGCCGCACAGATTGCCGGCAAATGCGCCGGGCTGTTGCGCTGGCCGGGGAACATGGCGGGGGCCATGTCCGGTGAGTCGGTTTCCAGCACCACCGATTGCAGCGGCAGTTCCGGCAGGACCCGATGCATGCGCAATGCCTGCGGCCAGGTCGGTGCGCCGCCGAGACCCAGTTTGAACCCGAGCTTGATGTACTCCCGTGCTTCCTCACGGCTGCCGGCGAAGGCGTGGATGATGCCGGCGCGTTTGAGCTTGAAGCGCTTGAGCGTGGCGATCACCGCTGCGTGGCTGCGGCGTACGTGGATCAGCGCCGGCAACTCGAAGTCCGCGGCCAGTTGCAGCTGCGCTTCGAACAACGCCTGTTGCCGTTCGCGATCGAGGTTTTCGATGAAATAATCCAGACCGATCTCGCCCACCGCACACAGCTGCCGATGCCCGCGCAAGCGCTTCAGCCAGTCACCCAGCGCGTGCAAATCCTCGGGGCGATGCTGATCGAGAAACACCGGGTGCAATCCGAACGCCGCGTACAGATCGGCATCGCTCTGCACCAGATCCCAGACCCGTTGCCAGTTGCCCTGATGCACCCCCAGCACGACGATGCGCTGCACGCCGAGGGCACGGCTTTCTGCCAGCAGCGCCGCGCGATCGGCGTCGAAGTCGGGGAAGTCGAGGTGGGTGTGGCTGTCGATCAGCTCCACGATTCAGTCCCGATGAATACGCTGCTTGAAAGTTCGCGCAATGGCTTGCACGCCCGGTTGGTAGTCGTCCTGCTCGACGGCTGCCAGGGCCAGTTCCAGCGCCTTGTCGGCGATCAACTGGTGTTGCTGGGACATGGCGTTGACCGGCAGCGGCAGGAAATCCAGCAACTGCGTGTCGCCGAACGTGCCCAGGCGCAGCGGCCGCGATTTCAGCGGGAAATCATGCAGCGCATCGAACACGCCTTGCAGCAGCACGTAGGAGGTGGTCACCAGCGCGTCAGGCAAATGCCCCAGACGCTGCAGGAGTTCTTCCATCAGTTGCTTGCCGCACTCACGGCTGAACGACTCGGCGTGCTCGACCAGCACCTCACCTTTGAAATCTTTGAGAGCCTCGCGGAAGCCGGCGGCACGCTCCTGGCTGATGCTCAGCTCCGGGCGGGCGCCGAGCAGCACGATCTGCTTGGGCTGCGGATCGAGCAGGCTCTGGGTCAGATGCAGGCTGGCCTCGCGGTCGTCGCTGATCACCGAGCAGAAATGCTCCGGTTCCATGACCCGGTCGATGGCGATGATCGGCAGACCCTTGGCCTGCAACTGGCGATAGCTGTCATCACCGGCCGGCAGGCAACTGGCGACGATCAGCGCATCGCAACGGCGGGCGCGGAACAGTTGCAGCAACTGGCGCTCGCTGTCCGGCGCATCGTCGGAACTGGCGATCAGCAATTGATAACCGCGCGCCCGCGCGCCTTGTTCGAGCAACTTGGCGATCCGCGCGTAACTGGGGTTTTCCAGATCCGGCAGGATAAAACCCAGGGTGCGCGTATGCCGACTGCGCAGGCCGGCCGCTTGCGGATTGGGCGTGAAGCCGTGCAGATCGACCACCGCGCGCACGCGCTCGACGGTCGCGTTGCTGATGCGTTGCTGTTCGGCCTTGCCGTTGATGACGTAGCTGGCGGTGGTGACGGAGACGCCGGCCAACCGCGCGATATCACTGAGTTTCAACCCGGTATTTCCTTGTTTTTTCGAGCATGCCGCGACATTTTCGCCAATCCTACCCGATAAGGGCAGTCGACTTATTGCCTGGGCAGATCCGACCAGTTGGACTTCAAGGATGAGACATTATCGAGTAACGTGCCGATCAATCTAGATTAAACGTTTCAGCAAGCGTATTTTCTACGTTTTAGACGCCTTTGGCCGGTCCTGCCGTGAAACCGCCAAAACTGCCGCTGAAAAGCGCGGCAGAGCGCCTAAGCTGTGAACCATTCAAAACAATACCTGGCGTTGAACTGCGCCAAAAAGGAGATCGCATGCTCGAGCTCACTATAGAGCAGATATCCATGGGCCAGTCGGCCGTGGATAAACCCGCTGCCCTGCAATTGCTGGCCAGTCATCTGGTCGCCGACGGTCTGGTTGCCGACGGCTACCTCGCCGGCCTGCAGGCCCGGGAAGCCCAGGGCTCGACCTTTCTCGGTCAAGGCATCGCCATTCCCCACGGTACGCCGGAAACCCGCGATCAGGTATTCGCCACCGGCGTGCGCCTGATGCAGTTTCCTGATGGTGTCGATTGGGGCGATGGCCAGATCGTTTATCTGGCCATCGGCATCGCGGCGAAATCCGACGAACACCTGCGCCTGCTGCAACTGCTGACCCGCGCCCTCGGCGAGACCGATCTGGGCCAGGCCTTGCGTCGCGCCAGCTCCCCCGAAGCGCTGCTTAAACTGTTGCAAGGCGCGCCGCAGGAACTGGCGCTGGATGCGCAGATGATCGGCCTCGGCGTGTCGGCCGACGATTTCGAAGAACTGGTCTGGCGCGGCGCACGTCTGCTGCGTCAGGCCGATTGTGTGAGCAACGGCTTTGCCGGCGTGTTGCAGCAAGTCGAAGCGCTGCCACTGGGCGATGGCCTGTGGTGGCTGCACAGCGAGCAGACCGTGAAGCGTCCGGGACTGGCGTTCGTCACCCCGGACAAACCGATGCGCTACCTCGGCCAGCCGCTCAGCGGACTGTTCTGCCTCGCCAGTCTGGGCGAAGCGCATCAGGCGTTGCTCGAGCGTTTGTGCGCGTTGCTGATCGAAGGTCGCGGCCACGAACTCGGCCGCGCCACCAGCAGCCGCAAAGTCCTCGAAGTGCTCGGCGGTGAACTGCCGGCCGACTGGCCGAGTGCACGTATTGCCCTGGCCAACGCCCATGGTCTGCACGCACGACCAGCGAAGATTCTTGCGCAACTGGCGAAGAGTTTTGACGGCGAAATCCGTGTGCGCATCGTCGACAGCCAGGACAGCGCCGTGTCGGTGAAGAGCCTGAGCAAACTGCTCAGTCTCGGTGCCCGCCGCGGTCAGGTGCTGGAGCTGATCGCCGAGCCGAGCATCGCCGCCGATGCCTTGCCGGCCCTGCTCGCGGCGATTGAAGAAGGCCTCGGTGAGGAAGTCGAGCCGCTGCCGGCCGTGAGTCAGCAGCGCGAAGTGATTGCCGACATCGCCGAGGTGCTGGTGGCTCCGGCCTCCGGCAGCCTGTTGCAGGCGATTCCCGCCGCACCGGGCATCGCCATCGGCCCGGCGCACATTCAGGTGCTGCAAGCCATCGATTACCCGTTGCGCGGCGAATCTGCCGCGATCGAGCGCGAGCGCCTCAAGCAAGCGCTGAGCGACGTGGGCCGCGACATCCAAGGCTTGATCGAACGCAGCAAGGCCAAGGCGATTCGCGAGATTTTCATCACTCACCAGGAAATGCTCGACGACCCGGATCTGACCGACGAAGTCGACACCCGCCTCAAGCAAGGCGAAAGCGCCGAAGCGGCGTGGATGGCAGTGATCGAAGCCGCCGCCAAACAGCAGGAATCGCTGCAGGACGCTTTGCTCGCCGAGCGTGCCGCCGATCTGCGTGACATCGGTCGTCGCGTGCTGGCGCAATTGTGTGGCGTGCAGACCGCGAATGAACCCGAGCAACCGTACATTCTGGTGATGGACGAAGTCGGCCCGTCCGATGTCGCGCGCCTGGATCCTGCGCGAGTGGCGGGGATTCTCACCGCGCGCGGCGGTGCTACCGCGCACAGCGCCATCGTCGCCCGCGCGCTCGGTATTCCAGCACTGGTCGGCGCGGGTGCAGCGGTGCTGTTGCTCGAGCCGGGCACGCCGCTGTTGCTCGACGGTCAGCGTGGCCGTCTGCATGTCGACGCCGATGCCGCGACCCTCAAGCGTGCCGCTGAAGAGCGCGACACCCGCGAGCAACGCCTGAAGATCGCCGCCGAACAACGCCATCAACCGGCACACACCACCGACGGCCACGCCGTCGAAGTGTTCGCCAACATCGGCGAAAGCGCAGGCGTGACCAGCGCGGTGGAGCAGGGCGCTGAAGGCATTGGTCTGCTGCGCACCGAACTGATTTTCATGGCCCACCCGCAGGCACCGGACGAGGCAACCCAGGAAGCCGAATACCGTCGCGTCCTCGATGGTCTGGCTGGACGGCCGCTGGTGGTGCGCACGCTCGATGTCGGCGGCGACAAACCGCTGACGTATTGGCCGATCGCCAAGGAAGAAAACCCGTTCCTCGGCGTGCGCGGCATCCGCCTGACCCTGCAGCGGCCGCAGATCATGGAAGCGCAACTGCGCGCCTTGCTGCGCTCGGCCGACAACCGTCCGCTGCGGATCATGTTCCCGATGGTCGGCAGCGTCGAAGAATGGCGCCAGGCCCGCGACATGACCGAACGCCTGCGTCTGGAAATTCCAGTCGCCGACCTGCAATTGGGGATCATGATCGAGGTGCCGTCGGCCGCGTTGCTTGCGCCAGTGCTGGCCAAGGAAGTCGACTTCTTCAGCGTCGGCACCAACGACCTGACCCAATACACCCTGGCCATCGACCGTGGTCACCCGACCCTGTCTGCTCAAGCGGACGGCTTGCACCCGGCGGTCCTGCAACTGATCGACATCACCGTGCGCGCCGCCCATGCCCATGGCAAATGGGTGGGCGTCTGCGGCGAACTGGCGGCAGATCCGCTGGCGGTGCCGGTGCTGGTCGGCCTCGGTGTCGACGAGCTCAGCGTGTCCGGGCGCAGCATTGCCGAAGTCAAGGCGCGCATCCGTGAACTCAGCCTGACCCAGGCGCAAACCCTCGCTCTACAGGCCCTGGCCGTGGGCAGCGCGAATGAAGTGCGCGCATTAGTGGAGGCCCTGTAAATGGCCAAGATTCTTACCCTGACCCTCAACCCGGCACTCGACCTCACCGTCGAGCTGTCACGGCTGGATGCCGGTCAGGTCAATCGCAGCGAGGAGATGCACACCCACGCTGCGGGCAAAGGCGTCAACGTCGCCCAAGTGCTGGCGGATCTTGGCCATCAGGTCACCGTCAGCGGCTTTCTCGGCGAAGACAATCAGCAAGCGTTCGAAACCCTGTTCGCCAAGCGCGGTTTCGTCGACGCGTTCATCCGCGTGCCGGGCGAGACGCGCAGCAACATCAAAGTCGCCGAACAGGACGGGCGCATCACCGACATCAACGGGCCTGGCCCGGTGGTTGATGCAACGGCGCAGCAAGCCTTGCTTGATCGCTTGCTGCAGATCGCACCGGGGCACGATGCGGCGGTGGTCGCCGGCAGTCTGCCGCGTGGCGTCACCGCGCAGTGGTTGCGCGAGCTGATTGAACGGTTGAACGCGCTCGGCTTGAAAGTCGCCCTCGATTCCAGCGGCGAAGCCTTGCGCGCGGCGTTGCAGGCCAGCCCCTGGCTGATCAAGCCGAACACCGAAGAATTGGCCCACGCCCTCGGCTGCGAAGTGGTGTCGCCGATCGCCGAAGCACAAGCCGCCGCACGTTTGCACGGCCAAGGCATCGAGCACGTGGTGATTTCCCACGGCGCTGACGGGGTCAACTGGTTCAGTGTCGGCTCGGCCCTGCATGCCTCGCCGCCGAAGGTCAGCGTGGCCAGCACGGTTGGTGCCGGCGATTCATTGCTGGCCGGCATGCTCCACGGTCTGCTCAGCGCCGACACCCCCGAGCAAACCCTGCGCACCGCCACCGCGATTGCGGCAATGGCGGTGACCCAGATCGGTTTTGGCATCAACGACGCTGCGCAACTGGCGCAGCTCGAACAGGGCGTGCGCGTGCGCCCCCTGACAGAACAATAAGAGGGTTTGTGATGAAGTTAGCCATTGTTACGGCTTGCCCGAACGGCATGGTTACCAGTGTGCTGTGCGCGCGTCTGCTCGATGCAGCGGCGCAGCGTCAGGGCTGGAGCACCAGCGTTGAAGTGGTCGATCCGGCGCACCCGGAACGCGAATTGTCGGCGGCGACCATCGAAGCCGCCGAGTGGGTCTTGCTGGTCACCACTGGCGCGGTGGACATGAGTCGCTTCGTCGGCAAGCGCGTGTTCCAGATCGCTCCGGCGCAGGCCTTGCAGGATGTCGAAGCGGTGCTGCGTCGTGGTGCCGAAGAGGCCGAAGTCTACGTGGCCAGCGCAGTCGAACCGGCGATCGATGCGCCCCGTGCGCCACGCATCGTCGCCATCACGGCCTGCCCGACCGGCGTCGCCCACACCTTCATGGCCGCCGAAGCGTTGCAGCAGACTGCCAAGCGTCTGGGTTATGAGTTGCAGGTCGAAACCCAAGGCTCGGTCGGCGCGAAAACACCACTCAGCGCAACGGCCATCGCCGAGGCTGACGTGGTGTTGCTGGCGGCGGATATCGACGTCGCCACCGAGCGTTTCGCCGGCAAAAAGATCTATCGCTGCGGCACGGGCGTAGCCCTGAAGCAATCCGAAGCGACCCTGAAAAAAGCCCTGGCCGAAGGCGCAGTGGAAAGTGCGGCAAGCGACGGCAAGGCCCCGGCCAAGTCCGAGAAAACCGGCGTCTACAAGCACCTGCTCACGGGTGTGTCGTACATGCTGCCAATGGTGGTGGCGGGTGGTTTGCTGATCGCGTTGTCGTTCGTGTTCGGCATCACCGCGTACAAGGAAGAAGGCACGCTGGCGGCGGCGCTGATGCAGATCGGCGGCGACACCGCGTTCAAGCTGATGGTGCCGCTGTTGGCCGGTTACATCGCCTACTCGATTGCCGACCGCCCGGGCCTTGCGCCGGGGATGATCGGCGGCTTGCTCGCAGGCACTCTGGGCGCCGGATTCATTGGCGGGATCATTGCTGGTTTCATTGCCGGTTACGCCGCCAAAGCCATCGCCCGCTATGTGAAATTGCCGCAGAGCCTGGAAGCGCTGAAGCCGATTCTGATCATCCCGTTACTGGCCAGTCTGGTCACCGGTCTGGTGATGATTTACGTGGTCGGCAAACCGGTCGCCGGCATGCTCGCCGCGCTCACCCAGTTCCTCGACAGCATGGGCACCACCAACGCGATTCTGCTCGGCGTGTTGCTCGGCGGCATGATGTGCGTCGACCTCGGTGGGCCGATCAACAAGGCTGCCTATGCGTTTTCGGTGGGGCTGCTGGCCTCGCAGAGTTACGCACCGATGGCCGCGACCATGGCCGCCGGCATGGTGCCGCCGATTGGCTTGGGCATCGCCACCTTCATTGCCCGGCGCAAGTTCGCCCAGACCGAGCGCGAGGCCGGCAAAGCGGCGTTCGTGCTGGGCCTGTGCTTTATCTCGGAAGGGGCGATTCCGTTTGCCGCGAAAGATCCGCTGCGGGTGATCCCGGCGAGCATCGCTGGCGGCGCGCTGACCGGCGCCTTGTCGATGTACTTCGGCTGCAAACTGATGGCGCCGCACGGTGGCTTGTTTGTGCTGGCGATCCCGAATGCGATCAACCATGCGCTGCTGTATCTGCTGGCGATCGTCGCGGGGAGCCTGGTAACGGCGGTGGTATATGCGCTGCTCAAACGGCCTGAGGCTGTCGAACTACCGCTGGAACCCGCCAAGGCCTGACCGACAACACCAAATCCCTGTGGGAGCGAGCCTGCTCGCGAATGCAATCTACCAGCGACATGTATGTAGACTGGCACACCGCTTTCGCGAGCAAGCTCGCTCCCATATGGTTAAGGGTGTCATGGCGAGTTCATATAGGCATGCTTAAGTTTTCCCTTTTGCAGGGAGAACACCATGAGCGATTTCAATCTCGGTCGGCGTCGCGTCATGCAAGCGGTCGGCGCCGGGCTGTTGCTGCCGGGGCTGGCGCCGGCGGTGATTGCCTCGGTCAAGGATCGTCCGCAGCTCACCGACGGCGTGCAGTCCGGCGACCTGCTCGGCGACCGCGCGATGATCTGGAGTCGCAGCGATCGCCCGGCGCGCATGGTGGTCGAGTGGGACACCGGCAGCCTGTTCGGCAACCCGCGCAAATTCGTCTCGCCACTGGCCGATGCGCGCAGCGATTTCACCGCCCGCGTCGAACTCACCGGCCTGCCGGCCAACCAGGCAATCTTCTATCGCGTGCACTTCGAAGATGCGCAGAGCGGCGTCGCCAGCGAACCGTGGTTCGGCCATCTGCGCAGCGTGCCAACGACAAAACGCGACATTCGTTTTGTCTGGAGCGGTGACACTGTCGGCCAGGGCTTCGGGATCAACCCGGACATCGGCGGGATGCGCATCTACGAAGCCATGCGCCTGCGCCTGCCGGACTTCTTTATTCACAGCGGCGACACCATCTACGCCGACGGCCCGGTGCCCGCGCAACTGACCACCGAAAGCGGGCGCATCTGGCGCAATATCACCACCGAAGCCAAGAGCAAAGTCGCGCAGACCCTCGACGATTATCGCGGCAACTATCGCTACAACCTGATGGACGAAAACATCCGCCGCTTCAACGCCGAAGTGCCGCAGATCTGGCAGTGGGACGATCACGAAGTGGTCAACAACTGGTCGCCGGGCAAGCAGCTGGATGAGCGTTATCAGGAGAAAGATATCCACAAGCTAGTGGGTCGCGCCCGGCAGGCATGGTTGGAATATGCGCCGATGCGTTTGCAAGCGGCGGACGGCGGCGGGCGCATTTATCGCAAGCTCAGCTACGGGCCGATGCTCGACGTATTCGTGCTGGATATGCGCAGCTATCGCGAGGCCAACGACGACAACCTCGGCGTGGTAAAACCGTTTCTCGGCCGTGAACAGCTGGACTGGCTCAAGCGTGAATTGCAGGCGTCGAAGGCGCAGTGGAAAGTCATCGCCGCCGACATGCCTATCGGCCTTGGCGTCCCGGACGGCGAGGTCAGCCCGGGCGTTGCACGTTGGGAAGCCGTGGCCAACGGCGATCCCGGCCCGGCGCAGGGGCGTGAAGTGGAAATTGCCGAATTGCTCGGCTTTCTGCGCGCGCGGCAAGTGCGCAATTTCGTGTTTCTGACGGCGGACGTGCATTACTGCGCGGCGCACCACTACCACCCGGACCGCGCCGCGTTTCAGGATTTCGAACCGTTCTGGGAATTTGTCGCCGGGCCGCTGAATGCCGGCAGTTTCGGGCCGAATCCACTGGACAAGACGTTCGGGCCTGAGGTGGTGTTCGAGAAAGCACCGCCCGCACAGAACACCTCGCCGTTTGCCGGGTTTCAGTTTTTTGGTGAGGTGAATATTGAAGCGCAGAGCGGGGAGATGAGCGTGGTGTTGCGGGATCTGGATGGGGTAGCAGTGTTTGAGCAGAAGTTGCAGCCTGTTTAATCACGCTGGGATCAAAAGCCCCTCACCCCAGCCCTCTCCCGGAGGGAGAGGGAGCCGACCGAAGTGTCTTGCGTCATGCATCGACCTGGAAGACCGAGGTGATTGTGGCTTTGGATTCAGTGAAGAACGCTCAGGTTGGCGTCGATCTCGAGCATCCCCCAATCAGTCCCCTCACCCTCTGGGAGGGAGAGGGCAGACTGAGGTGTCTTGCGCTATGCATCGACCTGGAAGACCGAGGTGATTGTGGCTTTGGATTCAGTGAAGAACGC
>NZ_RCNX01000013.1:0-17435 GCF_004307595.1 Pseudomonas sp. Sample_23 | reverse complement strand
ATGCATCGACCTGGAAGACCGAGGTGATTGTGGCTTTGGATTCAGTGAAGAACGCTCAGGTCGGCGTCGATTTCAAGCATCCCCCAATCAGTCACCTCGCCCTCTGGGAGGGAGAGGGCCGACCGAGGTGTCTTGCGTCATGCATCGACCTGGTAGACCGAGGTGATTGTGGCTTTGGATTCAGTGAAGAGCGCTCAGGCTGGCGTCGATCTCAAGCATCCCCCAATCAGTCCCCTCTCCCTCTGGGAGGGAGAGGGGACTGAGGTGTCTTGCGCTATGCATCGACCTGGAAAACTCAGGTGATTATGGCTATGGATTCAGTGAAGAACGCTCAGGTCGGCGTCGATCTCGAGCATCCCCCAATCAGTCCCCTCTCCCTCTGGGAGAGGGCTAGGGTGAGGGCATTTTCCGCTCTGCCGCAATTCTGATGATCTGCTCCAATACATCATCCATCTGCTGAAGCACCTCAAGATTGCTGAATCGCACGACTTCAATGCCTTGTTGAGACAGGAAGTTCGACCGGCGCCGATCGTGAAGCACCCCGGCCGTCTCATAGTGCTGGCCACCATCCAGCTCAATCGCCAACCTCAACTCCACACAATAGAAATCCAGCACAAACGGCGGACATGGAAACTGTCGGCGAAATTTAAGGTTGGCGATTTGCCGGGAACGCAGGCGCTGCCAGAGCAGGTGTTCGCAATCTGTCTGGTTGGTGCGTAAGTGGCGGGCGAATTGGGCGAGGGTAGGGCGGCTTGGCATGCCTTCACGGTCCTTGTGAAGTTGAGTGGAGATTTAACAGTAGCCCATTTCCCTCATCGGAACGCGGCCCGCCCAGCTCTCTCCCAGGAGGAGAGGGAGCCGACCGAGGTGATTATGGCTATGGATTCAGTGAAGAACGCTCAGGTCGGCGTCGATCTCCAGCATCCCCCAATCGGTCCCCTCTCCCATTGGGAGAGGGCTAGGGTGAGGGGCTTTTCGCAGGCGTTAGTAAACGTCCCGGCGATAGCGGCCCTGTTCGATCAGGCGTTCGACTTCGGCGCTGCCGAGGATATCCTTGAGGGCCTGGTCTACGCCTGAGGCCATACCTTGAAGGCTGCCGCAGATATAGATGACGGCACCATCTGCCAACCACTTCTTCAATTCATCCGCCGACTCACGCAAGCGATCCTGCACATAAATCTTCTCAGCCTGATCGCGGGAAAACGCCAGATCCAGCCGCGCCAGATCACCATTGACCAGCCATTCCTCCAGCTCGGCGCGGCAGAGGAAGTCGTGCTCGCGGTTGCGCTCGCCGAACAGCAGCCACTGCCGTTGCTGACCATCGGCAATGCGTGCCTTGAGCAGGCTGCGCAGGCCGGCCAGGCCGGTGCCGTTGCCCAGCAGGATCATCGGCACGGGTTCGTTCGGCAGATGGAAACCGCTGTTGCGCCGCACGCGCAGGCTGATGCTGCCGCCCACTGGCGCGTGTTCGGTGAGCCAGCCGGAGCCGATGCCGAGGCTGCCGTCGTTGTGCTGTTCCTGGCGCACGATCAGTTCCAGCACGCCGTCAGCGGCAATCGAGGCGATCGAGTATTCGCGCATCGCCAGCGGCACCATCGCGTCGACCAGCGACTGCGCATGCAAACCGACCAGATGTGCGCGGTGTTCGGGCAGTTGGCGTGAGGCGAGGGCAACCTCCAGCGGCTCGTCGATGCCGTTGACCTTCACCTGAGTTTCGCCACGGATGCCGAGGCCGTCGAGGAAATGTTCGATGGCCCACGGGCAGTTGCGTGGCAGCACTTCGACCAGGTCACCGGCCAGCCAACTGCGGGTGTCCGGGGCTTTGAGGCCGAGCAGGTAGACCGGCGCGCCGCTGCTGTCGGGGTTCATCAGTTCCCGCCGGACCAGCGTCCAGTTGTCGTAGCTCGGTGCTTGCCAGGTTTCGCTCGGCGCCTGTCCGGTGAGCTGGCCGAGTTGGGTTTGCCAGTGACGCAGCGCGTAAGGATCGCCGCTGTCGACCTCCACCGGGGCGAACAAGGTCTTGCCGCCGTGCTCGCCGAGCCATTGATGCAAGCGCTTGGCGAAGCCGCAGAAGTGCGCGTACTGCCGATCGCCAAGGCCGAGCACGGCGTAGTTGAGGCTGTCGAGTGTCGAGGCCTTGGCCAGCACTTTGCGCTCGAAACCACGGGCGCTGTCCGGCGCTTCGCCGTCGCCGAAGGTGCTGACCACGAACAATGCGTTGTTCGACTCACGCAGATCCTGTTCGCTCAGATTGGCCAGCGGCTGCACGTTGACCGGCAATCCGGCGGCCTGCAATTGTCCGGCGGTCTGCCAAGCCAGTTGTTCGGCGAAACCGCTCTGGCTGGCGAAACCGATCAGCCATGCCGAAGCATCGGCGGACGGTTGTGCGAGACCTTGGCGGGCATCCTTGATCTGCTTTTTCTTGCGCCGACGATCCAGATACAGCAGCCAGCCAGTGATGAAAAACAGCGGCATGCACACCGCCGCAATCGTCACGATGATGCGCCCGACGAGGCCAAAATAGCTGCCGACGTGCAGCGCATAAATGCTGGTCAGCAGTTGGGCCTTGAAGCTCTTGTCGGCATAGCGGTCGACGCGTTTGACTACGCCGGTGGCCGGGTCGAGGGTGATCTGGTTCAGCGCGCGGTCATGGGGCGAGCTGTCGAGCAGGTAGAACACCGTCGCCGGCTGGCCGGCAACCGCCGGCATGCGAATGTTGTACGCGGCCAGACCCGGGCCGGCAGCGCTGTAGATGCTGCTCCACATCGCCGCGTAGTCGGCGGTCGGTGCCGGGCCTTCCGGCGCCGGGCCGCGACCGCCGCGTACGCGTTCGTTTTGCGGCGCGTCGGAAAGCAGTCGGGTCAGGCCTTTGTTGTACCACTCGTACGACCATGACAAACCGGTCAACGCCAGCAGCAGATAAACCAAAAGGCACCAGGTGCCGGCCACCGAGTGCAGATCCCAATTGAACGCACGGCCCTTCTTTTTCCAGTCCAGGGTCAACCACACGCGCCAGCTGTTCCATTGGCGCGGCCAACGCAAATACAGGCCAGAGAGACAGAAGAACAACAGCATCAAGGTGCAGGCGCCGGTGATGTTGCGCCCGGTGTCGCCCATGGCGAGGAAGCGGTGCAGTTGCAGCATCAGGCCGAAGAAATCCTGACCGGTGGCATCGCCCTTGAACTCGGCGGTGTACGGATCGAAGTAGCGCATTTCGCCACGCCGTTCGCCCTTGGGCGGAGTGAAGAATACCCGTGCGGCGTGACCGCTGTCGGTCTCGACCCAGAGCATCGCGACTTTCTTGCCGGACGCGGCTTCGATGCGTTCCACCAGTTCAACTGGCGGCAGCACTCCAGCGACATGTTTTTCCACCTGCAGAACGGACGGATTCAGCGCGCGCAGGATCTCGTCCTGAAACGAATAGGCCGCGCCGGTGATGCCCATCAGAGCCAGCACCAGCCCTGCGGTGATGCCAAAAAACCAGTGCAACTGGAACAGGGTTTTCTTCAACACGTCACTCGCCGTCCGTTCGGAAATTGTCATCACGGCGCGCATTATGCCGTGGGTTATCAAGAAGCGTTTTGCGTAACACACAAAAGCCCCGTTCAACTGAATGAACGGGGCCGAGCCTCGCGGCACATTCCCTGTGGGAGCGAGCCTGCTCGCGAAAGCGGTGTGTCAGTCAGCATCGATGTTGCTGAAAGATTGCCTTCGCGAGCAGGCTCGCTCCCACAGGTTTTCACATCGGTCAGAAGTGGAAATTGGTGCTCAACAGCGCCGTGCGGCCCGCCGCCTGGTTGGCGAAGTGGGTCGAGAAGGCTTTGTCGTAATAGGTTTCGTCGGTCAGGTTCTGCACGTTGAGTTGCAGGTCGACGTTCTTGGTCAGCTTGTAGGCCGCCATCGCGTCGTAACGCACGTACGAATCGACCATCGTTGTATTGGCGACACTGCCGTAGACGTCGTCGACGTAGAACGCGCCACCACCGATCGTCAGCTTCGGCGTGACCTGATACGTGGTCCACAGGCTGGCGCTGTTTTTCGGTGTGTTCGGCAGATCGTTGCCGTCGTTGGCGCGACCCAGCGGGCCACCGTCAACCTGTTCGCTGTCCATGAAGGCGTAACCGGCGAACACCTGCCACTTGTCGGTGATCTTGCCGCTGGCCGACAGTTCGAAGCCTTGCACGCGGGTCTTGCCGGCGTTCTCGTACGAACTGGTGTCGACCTGCACGCGAGCGTTTTCCTTCTCGGTGCGGAAGATGTCGGCGGTCAGCGACAGGCGATCATTGAGCAGATCCCACTTGGTGCCGATTTCGTAGTTCTTGGTGGTTTCCGGCTCCATGTCGCTGCTCAGCAGGTTGCCGCTGCGATCCGGGGTGCCGCCCAGCGGGTTGCCTTCCTGGCCTTCGCCCAAAGTGTTGCCCGGCGGCGTCGCCGAGGTCGCGTAGGAGGCGTAGATGCTGCCGTTTTCCGCCGGCTTGTAGACCACGCCGAACTGGCCGGTGACGAATTCGCTGGTGTCATCACCCTTGGAGGTGGTGGTCCCTGCGGCGTTGTAGGTTTTGTAGTCGGTGTCGAAGTGGTCGTAGCGCAGGCCCATGTTCACCAGCCATTGCTCGGACAACTCCAGCGTGTCGAACACGTACAGTGCGTAGGTGTCGGCCTGGGTGTCGGTGCCGGCGTAGTTGCGCGAGATCGCACCGTTCCACGGATCGTTCGGGTTCGGGTTCGACAGCGAGGTGCAGTTGTAATTGCTCGAGGCACCAATCATCGCCGGTGTGCAGTTGCTGCTGGAAGGCACATTGGTCGTACGCGGCGTGGTGTCGGTGTTGACGTTGTACGAGGATTTCTCGCTCTGCTCGCGGGTGTATTCGACACCGGTGGAGAAGCTGTTCTTGAAACCGCCCACATAGAAGGTGCCGAACAGGTCGGTCTGGTTGGTGGTGGTTTCGGTGTTGCTCACCCGCGTGTTGGCCCGACGCCAGACGCTGCCGTTGTTGACGTTGCCCTTGCTGTCGTCCGGCTGGGTGAGGATGTAATCCTGCATGCTGCTGCCGTGGCGCAGGGTGTTCTTGATGGTCAGCGCATCGTTCAGGTCGTGCTCGATGGCGAAGGTCGCGGTGTCGGTGCGGCCCTTGCGGAAATCGCGATCCAGACCGTAGAAGTTGTCGTGATCGCCACCGGCGTACGGCTTGTCCGGGTTGGACTTGGTGCGTGCGGCCGAACCACCGGTTGGAATGGTGTACGGAATGCCCGAGTCCGGGGTGTCGTTGCTTTCCAGATGGTAGTAGTCGAGGTTGACGCGGGTGTCAGTGCCCAGACCGAAGGCCAGCGATGGTGCGATACCCCAGCGGTCGTAATCGACCTTGTCGCGACCGGCGACGTTGCTCTCGTGGCTCATCAGGTTGAGACGGCCGGCAGCGCTGTCGCTGAACTGGTAATTGCCGTCGAGGGTGTAGCGCTGGGTCTGGTCGGAGCCGTAGGTGAAGCCGCCGTCGAAGGAGTTGCCCAGATGGGCTTTCTTGCTCACCAGATTAATGCTGCCGCCGGCTGCGCCGCGACCGCCAATCGCCGAGTTCGGGCCTTTGCTGACTTCGATGTTTTCCACAGCGAAGATCTCGCGGCTCTGCGAACCGGTGTCGCGCACGCCGTCCAGGTAAGTGTCACCCTGAGCATCGAAGCCGCGAATGAATGGACGGTCGCCCTGCGGGTTGCCGCCTTCACCGGCGCCGAAGGTGATGCCCGGCACGGTGCGCAGCGCGTCCTGCATGTTCAGCGCGCCGGTGTCCTTGAGCACTTGTTGCGGGATGACGGTGACCGAGCGCGGGGTGTCGACCAGCGGCGCGGTGTACTTGGGCGAGGAGGCTTTTTCGACCTGATAGGAGGTCGAGTCCTGGGCTTCGCCGGTGATGGCGGTGGCGTCCAGGGCGATGGCGTTGCCGGACGCTTTGCTGTCGGTTTTTTCCGCCGCGAAGACCATCTGCCCAGCGGAGCCGGCGGTGATTGCGACACCGATTGCCGAGGCGAGCAGACGTGGTGAACTGACCGGTAATTGTGCGTGTTGACGTGCCATTTTTATTCCCCTCCCCAAGGATTTGAGGCGGCGGAATATAGGGTAAACAGGTATTCGTATCAATTGCGAAACATTGTTATTCGCATTGAATTTACATTCTTTACAATTTGCCCTTACGGTTTCTGCTTGTTCATCCGTCTTGGGGGTTTTACACAGTCAATAAGAATCAATACCATTGCCGCCTTCTTGCCATCAGGTGACATCGCCATGCTGCTGCACATTCCCGGGCTGTTCGCAAAAGACGAAGTGCAGCGCATCCGCCAGGCCCTGGAGCAAGCGGATTGGGCCGACGGCAAGATTACCGCCGGCTTCCAGTCGGCCAAGGCCAAGCACAATCTGCAATTGCCCGAAGGCAACCCACTGGCGAAGGAAATCGGCGCGGCGATGCTGGAGCGGTTGTGGAAAAATCCGCTGTTCATGTCTGCCGCACTGCCACACAAAGTCTTCCCACCGCTAGTGAACTGCTACACGGCCGGCGGCAGTTTTGATTTCCACATCGACAACGCCGTGCGCCAGCCCAAGGGCAGCATCGAGCGGGTGCGCACCGATTTGTCGGCGACGCTGTTTTTCAGCGAACCGGAAGATTACGACGGCGGCGAACTGGAGATTCAGGACACCTACGGCACCCAGCGCGTGAAGCTGCCAGCCGGCGACATGGTGTTGTATCCGGGCACCAGTTTGCACAAGGTCAATGCGGTTACACGTGGTGCGCGTTATGCCTCGTTCTTCTGGACGCAAAGTCTGGTGCGCGAAGACAGTCAGCGCGCGTTGTTGTTCGAGATGGACGACGCGATTCAGCAACTCACGCAGGACATGCCAGATCACCCATCGCTGATCCGCCTCACCGGCACATATCACAACTTGCTGCGGCGCTGGGTCGAGGTATGAGTTTTCAACTGCGTCGCGAGGAAATCCTCAGCGGCGAACAACTCAGTGCCATGCTCGGCGAAAGTCCGGCCCGTGCTGCGCAGGCGATTTTGCTGGCAGCGGGTGAGGGCGAAGTTGAAGCGCAGGCGTTGCTTGGGCAAATCCTGCTCGACGGCCAGGGCATCGCCCAGGATCAAGCGCTGGCGCTGCGCTGGTTCGGCATCGCTGCCGGGCGCGGGCATCTGATGGCGCGCAATATGCTCGGCCGTTGTCATGAGCAGGGTTGGGGCATTGCTGCGGATGCGTCGATTGCTGCGCAGCATTATCGGATCGCAGCGGAGGCCGGACTGGATTGGGCGATGTACAACCTCGCCAATCTGCTGGCGACCGGGCGCGGGGTGGCGGTTGATCATCTGCAGGCGCTGGCGTTGTATCGGCGCGCGGCTGAACTGGGTCATGCGAAATCGATGAATCTGCTGGGGCGCTATCTGGAGGAAGGGCTGCTGTGCCCGGCGGATCCTTTGGCGGCGCGTGAGTGGTATCGGCGTTCGGCTGAGGCTGGGGATTTTCGCGGGCAGTTCAGTTTTGCGGCGGTGTTGGCGGGTGAGGGGCGGATCGAAGAGGCCCTCAATTGGCTGGGTGAAGCAATGAGCAAAGGCAATCTGGCTTTTCTTCGTGTCAGCAGTGAGTCACTGCTGGCCTCCCCGCATCCGGACATCCGCAGCATGGCTCAGGCCTACCGTCAGCGAATGACATTATTGGGTGCCCGGACCGTTGCCCCTCATCTGCGATGAAGGGCAACGGATGGCGATTAACCGCGTAGCCAGCGTCCCTGAAGCTTGTTCATATAGCTGCGCAGTGCCTGGCTGTTTTTGAGCACGAGTTCACCGCGTGCCAGGATGTCATCGCGTGGGCCATCCATGATCGTATCGGCAAAGGCATTCAGCGCGTCGACCAGTTTGTTGGTTTCACTGACATAAGTCTGTCGGTGGGGAATGACTTTTTGCGCGTCATTCAATTGCCGGGTTCTGTTGTCGTTTTCACGCAACTGGCTTGTCAGAGACGACACGCGTTCCTCACGTTGCGAGATGCGGTTCTGAATGACGTCCCGGGCTTTGGTCAGGCTCTGGTATTTGATCAGCTCGTTGGCCTCGTCCAGAAATTTGTTGGCAACAATGATCCCTGCTTCCATCGCGGCGCTTTGCGGCGTCGGTGTGTTATTGCCAAGCAAGGTCTTCAATTGATCCAGCAGTGGTTTCAGGCGGTCGATAATGGTCAGCTTCTCGAACTCATTGATCGCGTTGTTCAACACGAGCAAATCAGCATTCAGTTCAACAATGGGCGCTTGCTCGGTGATGAGTTGCTGCTCCAGTTCGACTTTGGCGTCGGCAAGTTCCGCGAGTCGGAAACGATTGTTGCTGATGTTTGCGCTCTGGACGTTGTAGACACCGTCTTCGAGTTTTGCGTGCAATTGCGAAATCTGGTCAGTGCACAAGTCCATCAGTTGGCTGGAGATTGTCGAGTAGACCTTGATGGCTTCATCGTTCTGGGTGTCTGCTTGACGCGCCATCAACGCTGTCAGGGCTTGCAGGTTCTCGCGCAGATCATCGGTTTCCAGTGCGACGATAGCGCTGGTTATGGCGTTGGCGGCCAGTTGATCGGCTTGGCCAACGGCTGCGTTGAGGCCAAGCAGCTCGTCGCCCAAGGCTTTGATGTACAAATTGGCGGAGCCCACAATCGCTTGATATCGGATGGCTTCACGACTGTCGTGAATTGTGGCTAGATCGGGGAGTTGGTAACTCGCTAGTGTCATAAGAATATCCTTTTCGTTGTTTTTTATAAATGTCAGTCGAATGCGGCGATCAGTGCATTCGAATTGGTTTGGATGGTCTTCCAGTTTTTCAAGACAACACGCAAACTTGAAACGAAGGCTCTGAGCGTGAGGAAGTCATGCATGCCCATTACTTTGTTTTTTGAAGCGTCGATGTATTCGGAGATTGACACCCAGATTGTTTCAAGTTGCGAGGTGCTTTGGATGGCGCCGTCAACATAAATTAAAAGACTGTCAAGGTCTGTGTGCAACTGCAGAAGAGTGCCGGCGAGAATGTTTTTTTGTTTAACCTGCTCCACCAGTTGGTCGCGTTGCTCGCGCAACGGCGCAATGTTTTTAATCTCGAATAATTCCAGCGTTTGATAAACACCCTGCGGATATGGACTCATAAAAGCCAGGAAGTGCTCGAAGAAATTGGGTTCGGCCTCTCGAATCTTCTCATCGAGGCGCGCTTGAGCTTTATCAATGGCCAGGTTCAAATCGGTGATCTGACGATTGATCTCGTTATTGTTAGCCAGTTTCATCTTGCTGCCGATGCCGGGAGCGACGGTATTGTTGAGTTCGGCCTTGAAGTACTGCAGGCGCATCATCACGTCCTGGCTGTTGATCTTTTTCTCATCAATAGAATCGGCGATAAATACCAGCGACTCCTGAATCGAGGCAAATCGGTTTTTCTCAGCCGTGCCTATTTCCAATGGTGGCAGGCTGTTTATTTCATCCTCGGTGAGCGTGCTGATGGTACCAAGGTAATTCAAGTAACCGGGCATCGTTGTGATGGCATCGATTATTTCCTGGCCAAAGTTTTCCAGATCTTCCGAGAAGGTTGCCAGGCTGCCACCGACGCGCTTCATGGAGTATTCGATATCACTCCAAGAGTTGGCGTTGTTGATGACCTTATGGTTCAGTTCGACAATATCAATTGGCTCAAGCCCGACAATGCCGGTCTTTTTTGCCTGTAACTGCGTTTCTACATCCGCGATCGTGCGGGGTAGCGATTGCGCGGTCAAGATGTAGTCCTTGATTTTCTTTATATCATTTTTTGTGACTGATTTGGTTGAACTCGCTTGCACTTTTTAATCCTTTTTAAGTGGCGTCGAGTTCGTAGGTTAGAGTTGTTTTATGTGCGAGGTATATGTTTTCTATGTAACTTGTTGTTGGTGTATGGTTGTGGTGCCAATATCTAAATAAAAACCCGTGCCTGGGCACGGGTTTTTTTGGAGTTGCCAATTATTATACGTAATATGACTTCAAGGGCGGAAAGCCATTGAATTCAACGGCGCTATAACTGGTGGTGTAAGCACCCGTCGACAACCAATACAGACGATCACCGATTGCCAAATTCAGCGGCAAACCGTATTTGTAGTTCTCGTACATGATGTCGGCGCTGTCGCAGGTCGGGCCGGCGATCACGACTTCTTCCATCTCGCCTTTCTTCTCGGTCCAGATCGGGAACTTGATCGCTTCGTCCATGGTTTCGATCAGGCCGGAGAACTTGCCCACATCCGTGTAAACCCAACGCTCGACAGCAGTGCGCGACTTGCGCGCAACCAGTACCACTTCGCTGACCAGGATACCGGCGTTGGCAATCAGCGAACGGCCCGGCTCGAGGATGATTTCCGGCAGGTCATCACCGAAATCTTCCTTGAGGAAGCGGATGATTTCTTCGGCGTAGGTTTCCAGGCTGTTGGTGCGGGTGATGTAGTTGGCCGGGAAGCCGCCGCCCATGTTGATCAGCTTGAGGTGGATGCCGTCTTCTTCTTTCAAGCGTTCGAAGATCACTTTGACCTTGGCGATCGCCGCGTCCCAGACGCTGATGTCGCGTTGTTGCGAGCCGACGTGGAACGAGATGCCGTACGGCACCAGACCCAGGTCGCGGGCGAGGATCAGCAGGTCCATGGCCATGTCGGTCTGGCAGCCGAACTTGCGCGACAGTGGCCAGTCAGCCGTGGTCGAACCTTCAGTGAGGATGCGCACATAGACTTTCGAACCCGGTGCAGCCTTGGCGATGTTGCGCAGGTCGGCTTCGGAGTCGGTGGAGAACAGACGCACGCCCTTCTCATAGAAGTAGCGGATGTCCTTGGATTTCTTGATGGTGTTGCCGTAGCTGATACGGTCCGGGCTGACGCCGCGATCCATGACCTTGTCCAGCTCGTAGATGGAGGCAATGTCGAAGCTCGAACCCTTGTCTTTGAGCAGGTCGATGATCTCGACGGCCGGGTTGGCCTTGACCGCGTAGTAGACCTTGGCGAATTCGAAACCGGCGCGCAGGTCATCGTAGGCCTGGGCGATCATCGCGGTGTCGATCACCACGAACGGGGTTTCCTGTTTGTCGGCGAACGCCTTCATTTTGTCGAATGTAGCGCGCGCGAAATAGTCTTCGACCTGGATCGACATGCTGGGAACTCCTGCTGGCAAACTAAGTTAATCAATGGGTGCATGAACGCCCTCCGTATCCCCACTTTGGTTCGCCTACTTCCCAAGGCATGTCGCCGAAAGCAAAAAGGCCTGGGGATGTGCAGCTGTCCCTTGGCCTCGCTGTCTCGTCGTCAGTACTTGAGCCGGATGGATCGTTTCCAGCATGGACGTTCGGCGCGAACTTTAGGGCGTGAGGGGCGCGAGATCAACTAAAAATGTCGCGTTTTTGCACGCTTCTGACGTGCGTCGCGTTCATCACTCCTTCTACCCGACCGAGATGACGGGCAGATGTTCCCGGCGAATTTTCGAGTGTTAAACATATCTGCACGTTCGGGGCTTTTGTCGGCTAGATCGCGGGTAAGTGTGATAGCGGCAACATCGGCGACGTTGGCGTCGAGAGAGGGTATTGAGGGGGGATTTGGGCCTTGAAGAAGCTGAATTGATGACGCTCTTGCGGGAGAGGCTGTTGAGATTCTTTGTCACCCAGTGAAGATCAACAAAATTGCGTAGAGCCTGTGGGAGCGAGCCTGCTCGCGAAGGCATTTTCACAGCCGCCATCAGCGTCGACTGATATTGCGCTTTCGCGAGCAGGCTCGCTCCCACAGGGATCGGGTTTCAACCACGCAGACGGATTATGCGACCACCGTCTCAGCCGGCGAGACGATACTGGTCTTCATTCCCCGCGAACGTCCCGAGCTCAGGTACGCCGCGATCGATTCCTGCGTCACCTCGCCAAGGAACACTCGTTCGGCATCCATCACCGGCAGCCAGGCGCGGTTGAACTCGTACATGCGCGACAGCAGGATGCGCAGGTGCTCGTCGTACGCTGCGGTGGCGTTGAACTCACGCAGGAATTGCGCGCAGGTGCCGGTCTGGCGATGCAGGTCGCGACGGCGCACGTAACCCAGCGCCTTGTTCTCGGCGCAGGTGACCACGACGTAGCGACGGTCGTGCTCGTCCATCAATTCCAGCGCATCGGCCACTGGCGTTTCCGGGCTCACCGACGGCGCGTTGTCCGCCGCGTCTTCGGCCTTCACCAACAGCAAGCGTTTGAGCGTGCTGTCCTGGCCGACGAAGTTGCTGACGAAATCATCCGCCGGATGCGCCAGCAGGGTGTCCGGATGGTCGATCTGCAGCAGCTTGCCGGCGCGGAAAATGGCGATCTTGTCGCCCAGCTTGATCGCTTCGTCGATGTCGTGGCTGACCATGATCACGGTCTTGTTCAGCGCGCGCTGCATCTCGAAGAATTCGTTCTGGATCATCTCTCGGTTGATCGGGTCGACCGCGCCGAACGGCTCGTCCATCAACAGCAGTGGGGCGTCAGCTGCAAGCGCACGAATCACGCCGATACGCTGTTGCTGACCACCGGACAATTCACGCGGGTAGCGATGCAGATACTGCTTGGGCTCAAGCTTGATCATGCTCATCAGTTCGCGGGCGCGGTCGTGGCATTTCTGTTTGTCCCAGCCGAGCAGTTTCGGCACCACGACGATGTTCTCTTCGATGGTCATGTTCGGGAACAGACCGATCTGCTGGATTACGTAGCCGATGTTGCGGCGCAGGGTCACCTCGTCGAGATCGGTGGTGTCTTCGCCGTTGATGAGGATCTTGCCCGAGGTCGGTTTGATCAGGCGGTTGATCATTTTCAGCGTGGTGCTTTTGCCGCAACCCGATGGCCCGAGGAACACGCAGATCTCGCCTTCATTGACGGTCAGGCTCACCGAGTCCACGGCTTTGACATCTTTGCCGTTGCTTTGGAAAGTTTTGCTGAGGTTTTGAAGTTCGATCATTTCAGGAGTCCTTTTGGAGTCAGCGAGCGTTGCAGCCACTGCAAAACGAGGTCGGCGAAAATCGCCAGAAGACTGACCAGCAGCGCGCCGACGATAAGCATCGACATGTCACTGCGGCTGATGGAGGCGAGGATCAGCACACCGAGGCCGCCGGCGCCGATGGTCGCGGCGATGGTCATCACGCCGATGTTCATCACCACGGCGGTGCGCACGCCAGCAAGAATCACCGGCACCGCGATCGGCAGTTCAACCATGCGCAGGCGCTGGCCGAAGGTCATGCCGATGCCGCGCGCGGCTTCGCGGATGCCCGGCTCGACGCCGGTGAGGGCGAGGTAGGTGTTGCGCATGATCGGCAGCAACGAATAGAGGAACACGGCGGTGATTGCCGGCAGCGGCCCGAGGCCCTGGCCGAACTTGGAGTAGAACGGCAGCAGCAGACCGAACAGGGCAATCGACGGCACGGTCAACAGCACCGTGGCGCTGGCCTGCAGCGGGCCGGCGAGGGCGGGGAAGCGCGTCATCAGGATGCCCAGCGGCACGCCGATGACGATCGCCAGGGTCACGGCGATGCCGACCAGAGTGATGTGCTGCCAGGTCAGGTGCATCACCTGCTGCCAGTCGAGATGGGAAAAGGCGTTCAGGAATTCCATGACTTCTCCTCTCTTAATTCAATGGGTGCTGGCGCAGGAAATCGGCGGCAACGGACGATGGGCTTTCATGATCGACGTCGACCCGCGCGTTGAGCTGGCGCATGGTTTCGTCGTCGAACAGTTCGGCCAGCGGCTTGAGTTGTTCGGCCAGTTTCGGGTTGGCGTCCAGCGTGGCCTGACGCACCACGGGAGCGGCGGTGTAGTCGGGGAAGTAATGCTTGTCGTCTTCCAGCAATTTCAGGCCGAAGGCATTGAGGCGGCCATCGGTGGTGTAGACCAGACCGGCAAACACCTGACCGTTACGCAGCGCGGTGTAGACCAGGCCGGCATCCATCTGGCGGATGTTCTTGCGGGTCAGGTTCATGTCGTAGAGCTTGACCATGCCGTCGAGACCGTCGGAACGGTTGGCGAACTCGGTATCCAGCGCTACCAGATGGTTGGTCTTGGCCTCGGCGCGCAGCACTTCGTTGAGCTGGCTGATATTGCCGATCTGCGGGTATTGCTCGGCGACTTTTTTCGGCAAAGCGAGGGCATAGGTGTTGCTGAATTTCGACGGCGTCAGCCAGACCAGGCCTTTTTTCGCGTCGAGTTCTTTGACCCGGGCGTAGGATTGCGCGCTGTCGAGTTTCTCTGTGACGTGGTTGTAGGCCACCAGCGACACGCCGGTGTATTCCCAGAGCAGGTCCAATTGGCCACTTTCGTGGGCGCTGCGGGCGAGGTTGCTGCCCAGACCGCCGGTGATCTGCGCGTCGTAGCCTTTGCTGCGCAGGTATTGCGCGGTGATTTCGGCGAGCAGGGTCTGCTCTGTGAAGACCCGGGCGCCGAGGCGGATGACCGGTTTTTCAGCGGCTTGCGCGATTCCTGCGAACAGCAGGACGCAGCCTAAGATCAAGCTAAGTCGTTTCATAAATATTCCTTCGCAAAGCCTTAAGACGGGCGCAAACCGCGTTCCAGCCAGAGACGGCTGGCGAGGGTGACGACGCCATCGAGCAGCAAGGCCAACAGCGCGGTGCACGCGGCGCCGAGCAGCAGTTGCGGCTGGTTGTTCAGGGCGATGCCGGGGAAGATCAGGCTGCCGAGGCTGTTGGCGCCGATCAGGAACGCCAGCGGCGCGGTACCGACGTTGATCGCCAGTGCGACCCGCACGCCACCGACGATGATCGGCACGGCGTTGGGCAATTCGACTTTCCACAACACCTGGCGCGGGGTCATGCCGATGCCGACAGCGGCTTCCTTCAGCGAGCCCTGCACATTTTTCAGGCCTTCATAGGTGTTGCGCACGATCGGCAACAGCGAGGCGAGGAACAGGGCGAAGATCGCCGGTCCACTGCCGATGCCGAGGATGCCCAGCGCAATCGCGAGCACGGCCAGCGGTGGCACGGTGTTGCCGATATTGAAGATCTGCATGAAGCGTTCGGCGCGGCCGACCATGCTCGGGCGGCTGAGGAAGATACCGGCGGGGATGCCCACGACAAGGGCGGCCAGCATGGAGGCGAGGACGAGAATCAGATGAGCTTGCAGGTAAAACAACAAATCGTCGCGGTAGTGTTCGATCGTGTTGATGCCGATCCAGTGGACCAGCAGGGCCAGGAGCGCGATCACCACCGCACCTCCCATCAGCCCTTTGCCATAGCGGATAGCCACAGGCGGACTCCTTTTTTTGTAGTCGGCGAGCGCAGTCCCGTGTGGCATGCCAAGCCTTGGCTGCCGGGAGCGTCGTTCGCGAAAAGTAGCCGTTTTTCAGAGCCGGCAAAGCGGTCTGAAAGCGAGCCATGAGCGCAGCCTCGTCAGGCTAACTTGCTGATTTTTCAGCCCCTGACGAAAGTTCGTAACAGGGGATGGACGTCTCCGTGCTTTAAAAGGTTCCCATCTGCGGCAGCATTTGGCCACCCTTAATGTGCTCAACGGTTCGGTTATTGCAGCGAGTTGGGCTATAATCGCGGCCCTTTTTTGAATCACCGCCAGGCGATTTCCCATGACCCAACAGGCCGCCGAAGTCGCGAAACGCCGCACTTTCGCCATTATTTCCCACCCCGATGCCGGTAAAACCACGATCACCGAAAAGCTCCTGTTGATGGGCAAGGCGATTGCAGTGGCCGGTACGGTGAAATCCCGTAAATCCGATCGCCATGCGACATCCGACTGGATGGAGATGGAGAAACAGCGGGGTATTTCCATTACCACGTCGGTCATGCAGTTCCCCTATCGCGAACACATGATCAACCTGCTCGACACCCCGGGCCACGAAGACTTCTCCGAAGATACCTACCGCACCCTGACGGCGGTGGACTCGGCACTGATGGTCCTCGACGGCGGTAAAGGTGTAGAGCCACGGACCATTGCGCTGATGGACGTCTGCCGTCTGCGTGACACGCCGATCGTCAGCTTCATCAACAAACTCGACCGTGACATTCGCGACCCGATCGAACTGCTCGACGAGATCGAAGCCGTTCTGAAAATCAAGGCTGCGCCGATCACCTGGCCGATCGGTTGCTACCGCGATTTCAAGGGCGTGTATCACCTGGCCGACGACTACATCATTGTTTACACCGCCGGTCACGGTCACGAGCGCACCGAAACCAAGATCATCGAGAAACTCGACTCCGACGAGGCGCGCGCGCACTTGGGCGATGAATACGAGCGCTTCATCGAACAGCTGGAACTGGTGCAGGGCGCCTGCCACGAATTCAACCAGCAGGAATTCCTCGACGGCCAGTTGACCCCGGTGTTCTTCGGTACCGCGCTGGGCAACTTCGGTGTCGACCACGTGCTCGATGCTGTCGTCGATTGGGCACCGCGTCCGCTGGCCCGTGTGGCCAACGAGCGTACTGTCGAGCCGGTGGAAGAGAAGTTCTCGGGCTTCATCTTCAAGATCCAGGCGAACATGGACCCGAAACACCGCGACCGCATCGCCTTCATGCGTATCTGCTCCGGCAAGTACGAAAAAGGCATGAAGATGCGCCACGTGCGTACCGGCAAGGACGTGCGCATCGGCGACGCCCTGACGTTCTTCTCCTCCGAGCGTGAGCAACTGGAAGAGGCCTACGCCGGCGACATCATCGGTCTGCACAACCACGGCACGATCCAGATCGGCGACACCTTCAGCGAAGGCGAAGTCCTCGGTTTCACCGGCATTCCGCACTTCGCCCCGGAACTGTTCCGTCGCGTGCGTCTGCGTGATCCGCTGAAGTCCAAGCAGTTGCGTCAGGGCCTGCAGCAGTTGGCGGAAGAGGGCGCGACGCAGGTGTTCTTCCCCGAGCGCAGCAACGACATCATTCTTGGCGCCGTCGGTGTGCTGCAGTTCGATGTGGTCGCCAGCCGTTTGAAAGAGGAATACAAGGTCGAGTGCTCGTATGAGCCGATCACCGTGTATTCGGCGCGCTGGATCGAATGTGACGACAAGAAGAAGCTTGAGGAATTCTCCAACAAAGCGGTGGAGAACCTCGCGCTGGATGGCGGTGGTCACCTGACTTACCTGGCGCCGACGCGGGTGAATCTGGCGTTGATGGAAGAGCGTTGGCCGGATGTGAAATTCCGCGCGACGCGGGAGCATCATTAAGGTTTGAGGTGTTTTTCTGAAAGCCCCTGAGGTGTAGGCCTTGGGGGCTTTTTTATGGGCTGCCGGTTTTGCTCTTGGCGGCCGTTGGGCCGACCAGGCTGTTGGGGTTTTGGGTGAATATCCGTTGCTGCGGGTGCTGCGGCTGGCGGTTTCGCCCTTACGGCGAGTCACCTTTTCCAAACGCCGAAAAGGTAACCGAAAAGGCTTGCTCCTGCGTTCGGCCCTCGCAGGCTCGGGTTCCTTCGCTCCGGGA
>NZ_RCNX01000004.1:0-82683 GCF_004307595.1 Pseudomonas sp. Sample_23 | reverse complement strand
TGCCCACGGCAATGTCGCGCTGCCCGCGCAACGCAGCGATCAGCGAAGTCGCCAGCTCCGGCAGCGAAGTGCCGACCGCGACCACGGTCAGGCCGATGACCCGTTCGGACAGGCCCAGGTCGGTGGCCACGACCACGGCGGCGCCGAGCAGCAAACGCCCGGCGAATACCAGCATGGCCAGGCCAGCGAGAATCATCAGCACACTGATCAGCCAGGATTGCTGCGTTTCGGTGGGTCGTTCTGTATGAGGTCGCGTCGAGTGTCGCGACTGGCGGAACAACAAGCCAAGGTACAGCGCCAAGGCCCCGAGCAGCAGGACACCGTCGAAACGTCCGAGGTCTTTATTCCAGGCGAGGATGAATACCAGCAGGCTGGCGCCGATCATCAGCGGGATATCGAGGCGCACCAATTGCCGCGACACGCGCAGCGGGATGATCAACGCCGACAGGCCAAGGGTTACGAGGATGTTGAAGATGCCGCTGCCGACCACGCTGCCGACGGCGATGTCCGGGTTGTCGGTCAGCGCCGCTTGCAGGCTCACGGTCATCTGCGGCGCGCTGCTGCCGAGGGCGACGATGGTCAGACCGATGATCAACGGACGCACGCGCAGGCGCTCGGCCAGACGCACGGCGGCGCGCACCATCAGCTCGGCGCCGATGAGCAAAAGAACCAGGCCGCTGAGCAATTCGATGACGTTGATCAGCGGCAGATCGGCTAGTCCGAAAATGGTCAGCGCTCCATCAGTCGAGGGCCTGCACGCGAACCCGTGCGGTGCCGCTGCGCAGCATGCCGATCTCATCGGCGGCCTCGCGTGACAGATCGATCAGCCGGCCACGGGTGTGCGGGCCACGGTCATTGATGCGGACCACGACTGATTCATCGTTTTTCAGGTTGGTGACCTTCACCCGCGTGCCGAACGGTAACTGGCGGTGGGCGGCGGTCAGGGAATGCTGGTTGAACGCTTCGCCGCTGGCGGTGCGTTTACCGTGATGTTTGGCTCCATAGTAGGAGGCGACGCCGGTCTGGTCGTAACCGTGCGGGTCGATGGTGTCGGTACTGGCGCAACCGGCCAGCAGGGAGAGCAGGGCGCTGCTCAGCAACAGACGCTTCATTCAAAGGTATCCCGGATCAAATGTAGGAGTGACCTGTGGCGAGGGGATTTATCCCCGTTGGACTGCGCAGCAGTCCCAAAACTGAGAACTCGGTTTATCTGGTGCAAATCAAGCTCAGCAATTGGGGCCGCTTCGCGGCCCAACGGGGATAAATCCCCTCGCCACAGGTCCCTTCCACAGGGGATGGAGCCAGGCTTTGGATCTGGCTCCATTGGTGGTCAGCCTTCGAGCTTGCTTTTCAGCAATTCGTTCACCTGCTGCGGGTTGGCCTTGCCTTTCGAGGCTTTCATGGCCTGGCCGACGAAGAAGCCGAACATCTTGCCGCGTTTGGCTTCGTCTGCCGCGCGGTACTGTTCGACCTGTTCGGCGTTGGCCGCGAGCATTTCATCGAGCACGGCGGAGATCGCGCCGGTGTCGGTGACTTGCTTGAGGCCGCGCTTCTCGATGATCTCGTCAGCACTGCCTTCGCCGTTGGCCATCGCTTCGAACACCACCTTGGCGATCTTGCCGGAGATGGTGTTGTCCTTGATGCGCTGCAGCATGCCGCCCAGTTGCTCGGCGGAAACCGGCGAATCCTCGATGTCCAGGCCTTGCTTGTTGAGCAGGCTGCCCAACTCGACCATCACCCAGTTCGCCGCCAGTTTCGCGTCGCCACCGATGGCCGCGACTTTCTCGAAGTAGTCCGCCTGCTCGCGGCTGGTGGCCAGCACGTTGGCGTCGTAGGCCGACAGACCGAACTGGCTCTGGAAGCGCTCGCGCTTTTGCGGTGGCAGTTCCGGCAGGGTGGCACGCACTTCACCGAGGAACGACTCTTCGATGACCACCGGCAGCAGGTCCGGATCGGGGAAGTAACGGTAGTCGTTGGCTTCCTCTTTCGAACGCATCGGACGGGTCTCGTCCTTGTTCGGATCGTACAGGCGGGTCTGCTGGATCACTTTGCCGCCGTCTTCGATCAGCTCGATCTGGCGCTGGATTTCCGAGTTGATCGCCTTCTCGATGAAGCGGAACGAGTTGACGTTCTTGATCTCGCAGCGAGTGCCGAACTCGACCTGGCCTTTCGGCCGTACCGAGACGTTGCAGTCGCAACGCAGCGAGCCTTCGGCCATGTTGCCGTCGCAGATGCCCAGGTAGCGCACCAGCGCGTGGATCGCTTTGACGTAAGCCACGGCTTCCTTGGCGCTGCGCATGTCCGGCTCGGAAACGATTTCCAGCAGCGGCGTGCCGGCACGGTTCAGGTCGATGCCGGTGGCACCGTTGAATTCTTCGTGCAGGCTCTTGCCGGCATCTTCTTCCAGGTGCGCACGGGTGATGCCGACGCGTTTGACCGTGCCATCCTCGAGGGCGATGTCCAGGTGGCCCTTGCCAACAATCGGCAATTCCATCTGGCTGATCTGGTAGCCCTTCGGCAGATCCGGGTAGAAGTAGTTCTTGCGGGCGAACACGTTGTGCTGGCCGATCTCGGCGTCAATCGCCAGACCGAACATCACCGCCATGCGCACCGCTTCCTGGTTGAGCACCGGCAGCACGCCGGGCATGCCCAGATCGATCAGGCTGGCCTGGGTGTTCGGTTCGGAACCGAACGTGGTGGAACTACCGGAAAAAATTTTCGACCGGGTGGTGAGCTGAGTGTGAATCTCCAGCCCGATCACGACTTCCCATTGCATGTGTGTCTCCTCAGAAGCCGGTTGGGGTGCGGGTGTGCCAGTCAGTGTTGAGCTGATACTGGTGGGCAACGTTCAACAGGCGGCCTTCCTGGAAATACGGCGCGAGCAACTGCACGCCCACCGGCAGACCGTCGACAAAACCGGCCGGCATCGACAGGCCCGGCAGGCCGGCGAGGTTGGCGGTGATGGTGTAGACGTCTTCCAGATAGGCTGCGACCGGGTCGCTGTTCTTCGCGCCAAGCTTCCAGGCCGGGTTCGGCGTGGTCGGGCCGAGGATGATGTCGACTTCATTGAACGCAGCCATGAAATCGTTTTTCACCAGACGACGGATCTTCTGCGCTTTCAGGTAGTAGGCGTCGTAGTAACCGGCGGACAGCGCGTAGGCACCGACCATGATCCGGCGCTGTACTTCCGCGCCGAAGCCTTCGCCACGGGAGCGTTTGTACAGGTCGATGAGGTTTTCCGGGTTCTCGCAGCGATGGCCGAAACGCACGCCGTCGAAACGCGACAGGTTGGAAGACGCTTCTGCCGGGGCGATCACGTAGTAGGCCGGAATGGCGTGCTGCATGTTCGGCAGGCTGATTTCCTTGATCACCGCACCGAGCTTCTGCAACTGCTGGATGCTGTTCTGGATCAGCTCGGCAATGCGCGGGTCGAGACCGGCGCTGAAGTATTCCTTCGGCACGCCGATGCGCAGGCCTTGCAGCGACTCGCCGAGGCTGGCGGAGTAATCCGGAACCGGCTTATCGATGCTGGTGGAATCGTTCGGGTCGAAGCCGGCCATGCCTTGCAGCAGAATCGCGCAATCTTCGGCCGTGCGCGCCAACGGGCCGCCCTGATCGAGGCTGGAGGCGTAAGCGATCATGCCCCAGCGCGAAACGCGACCGTAGGTCGGCTTCAGGCCGGTGAGGTTGGTGAACGCCGCCGGCTGGCGGATCGAACCGCCGGTGTCGGTGGCCGTGGCCGCTGGCAACAAACGAGCAGCAACCGCCGCCGCCGAGCCGCCGGACGAACCGCCCGGCACGTGTTCCAGGTTCCACGGGTTTTTCACTGCGCCGTACCAGCTCGACTCGTTGGCCGAACCCATGGCGAATTCGTCCATGTTGGTCTTGCCCAGGGTCACGGCGCCGGCAGCGGCCAGTTTCGCAACGACAGTGGCGTCATACGGGGCTTTGAAGTTGTCGAGCATCTTCGAGCCGCAGCTGGTGCGGATGCCCTGGGTGCAGAACAGATCCTTGTGGGCGATCGGCGCGCCGAGCAGGGCGCCGCTCTCACCGTTGGCCCGGCGTGCATCGGCGGCTTTCGCCTGCTCGATGGCCAGATCCTCGGTGAGGCTGATGAAACTGTTGAGCTGCGGATCGAGCTGGGTAATACGCGCCAGCAGGACTTTGGTCAGCTCTTCGGAGGAAAACTTTTTATCGGCGAGACCGCGGGCGATCTCGGCCAGAGTCATTTGATGCATTGCAGGCTCTTTCCCTTTAGTCGATGACTTTCGGAACCAGATACAGGCCGTTTTCGACCGCTGGTGCGATGGACTGGTAGGCCTCGCGATTATTCGTCTCGGTCACCACGTCGGCGCGCAGGCGCTGACTGGCTTCCAGGGGGTGGGCCAGCGGCTCGATACCGTCGGTATCAACGGCCTGCATTTCGTCGACCAGCCCGAGAATGCTGTTGAGGGCGGAAGTAATGTGCGGAAGATCGGCATCGTTGAGGCCAAGGCAGGCCAGATGCGCGATTTTTTCCACGTCGGAGCGTTCTAGCGCCATCGGGATTCTCCAGTGGAAAACAGAACGGACGGCGTCCGTGTGTTAGATTGTCGGAACACTACCGCACTTCTACGGTCATAAGGCCGCGATTGTGGGGCTTGGTGCACAGAAAAGCGGCCAATTTAACATATTGGCGCCTTGCCCAAAATCCCTGTCGTTGTTAGAGTTTGCCGCACTTTTTTACCCACGCGTTGCCTAGGGTCCCTTTCCCATGTTCAAGAAACTGCGTGGCATGTTTTCCAGCGATCTTTCCATTGACCTGGGCACTGCCAACACCCTTATTTACGTGCGCGAGCGCGGTATCGTCCTGAATGAGCCATCGGTTGTGGCCATTCGGACACACGGTAACCAGAAAAGTGTCGTCGCTGTCGGCACCGAGGCCAAGCGCATGCTCGGCCGTACGCCGGGCAACATTGCTGCCATTCGTCCGATGAAGGATGGCGTGATCGCCGACTTCAGCGTCTGCGAAAAGATGCTGCAGTACTTTATCAACAAGGTTCACGAAAACAGTTTCCTGCAGCCCAGCCCTCGTGTGCTGATCTGCGTTCCATGCAAGTCCACCCAGGTTGAGCGTCGCGCCATCCGTGAATCGGCCCTTGGCGCCGGTGCCCGTGAAGTGTTCCTGATCGAAGAGCCGATGGCTGCTGCGATCGGTGCCGGCCTGCCGGTTGAAGAAGCGCGCGGTTCGATGGTCGTGGACATCGGTGGTGGTACCACTGAGATCGCCCTGATCTCCCTGAACGGTGTGGTCTACGCCGAATCCGTACGTGTCGGCGGCGACCGTTTCGACGAAGCGATCATCACCTACGTGCGCCGCAACTACGGCAGCCTGATCGGTGAATCCACCGCTGAACGCATCAAGCAGGAAATCGGTACGGCCTACCCGGGCGGCGAAGTGCGCGAAGTCGATGTTCGCGGTCGCAACCTGGCCGAAGGCGTTCCACGCGCATTCACCCTGAACTCCAACGAAGTGCTCGAGGCTCTGCAAGAGTCGCTGGCCACCATCGTTCAGGCGGTGAAAAGCGCGCTGGAGCAATCGCCGCCGGAACTGGCTTCCGACATCGCCGAGCGTGGCCTGGTGCTGACCGGTGGTGGCGCGCTGCTGCGTGACCTCGACAAGTTGCTGGCTCAGGAAACCGGTCTGCCGGTGATCGTTGCCGAAGATCCGCTGACTTGCGTTGCTCGCGGCGGTGGCCGTGCGCTGGAAATGATGGATAAGCACACCATGGATCTGCTTTCGAGCGAATAAGCTTCGAATGCAATACGTGGGTGAACGCACAGGCAGCACTTTGCAGTGCTGCCTGTTGGCGTTTATCTTCTGTCAGTCTTCATCCAGGCCGGTTTGATGCCGTATGAATAAACAGAACATTTGCCTGGGAGGAGCGGCTTATTAAACCGCTTTTCACCAAAGGCCCTTCGTTGGGCGTGCGCCTGTTGGTGCTGGCCGTGCTCGCGGTCGCGCTGATGGTGGTCGATGCACGTTTCGACCTGCTCAAGCCCGCGCGCAAGCAAGCGTCGCTGGTGCTCATGGATGCCTACTGGATCACTGACCTGCCCGGCCGCTTGTGGGAAGGGGTCGCCAGTCAGTTCGGCAGCCGCACCGAGCTCGTCGCCGAAAACGAAAAACTCAAGACCGAAAACCTGCTGTTGCAGGGACGCATGCAAAAGCTCGCGGCCCTGACCGAGCAGAACGTTCGGCTGCGCGAGTTGCTCAACTCCTCCGCGCTGGTCAATGAAAAGGTCGAAGTGGCCGAGCTGATCGGCATGGATCCCAACCCCTTCACCCATCGCATCATCATCAACAAAGGTGAGCGCGACGGCGTGGTGCTCGGCCAACCGGTGCTCGATGCACGCGGGCTGATGGGCCAGGTGGTTGAATTGATGCCGTACACCTCGCGTGTCCTGCTGCTGACCGACACCACCCACAGCATTCCGGTGCAGGTGAACCGTAACGGTCTGCGCGCGATTGCCAGCGGCACCGGCAACCCGGAGCGCCTGGAATTGCGTCATGTCGCCGACACGGCGGACATCAAGGAAGGCGATCTGCTGGTCAGCTCCGGTCTCGGCCAGCGTTTTCCAGCCGGTTATCCGGTGGCCACGGTCAAGGAAGTCATCCACGACTCCGGCCAACCGTTCGCTATCGTCCGCGCCGTGCCCACAGCCGCCCTGAACCGCAGTCGCTATCTGCTGCTGGTGTTCAGCGACAGCCGCACTGCCGAGGAACGCGCCAATGACGCCGCCCAGGCGCAGGAACAGCTTGATGCCCACGGCGGTGGCCCGATGTTGCCTGCCAGCGTGCCGAAACCGTTGATCATGCCTGCCACGCCGTCGACCGCTACCGCAGCGCCGGCCACTGAAGCCGCAGCGCCTGCCGCCACGCCAGCCAAGCCCGCCGCGAGCAAACCGCCCGCTGCCGCTCCGGCCGCTGCCAAACCGCCGGCCGCGAGCAAACCACCGGCGAAACCGCCAGCGACTACCGGGGGACGAGAATAATGGTCGGCGCGAAAAAATCCGGAAATGGCTGGATGATCTGGCTGACGTTCTTCGTCGGTATCCTGCTCAGCGTCTCGCCGTTGCCGATCTTCATGGAAATCCTTCGCCCGCTGTGGCTGGCCTTGCTCGTGACGTTTTGGGCGCTGTACATGCCGCACACGGTCGGCATGGTCACCGCGTTCTGTCTGGGTCTGGCCGAAGATGTCCTGCAGGGCGACCTGCTCGGGCAGAACGCGCTGATCCTGACCCTGATTACTTTCCTCGTGTTGTCATTGCAGCAGCGCCTGCGCATGTTCCCGATGTGGCAGCAGTGCCTGGTGATCCTGGTGATCTTCGGCCTCGCACAATTGGCGCAACTGTGGCTCAGCGCTCTGACCGGCAACCGTCAGCCAACCCTGGCGCTGGTCTTGCCGGCGCTGGTCAGTGCCTTGCTCTGGCCGTGGGTCAGCTTCGCCCTTCGCGGGATGTGCCGACGCTACAGAATCTATTGAGCCGGTGAAGCAGGGCACTGAACAGGGAGATGTTTTGATGAAACTGCTTTACCTCGCCTCCGGCTCACCGCGCCGCCGTGAATTGCTCACGCAGATCGGCGTGCAGTTCTCCGCCATCAGCGCGGACATCGACGAAACCCCGCTTCCTGAAGAATCCCCATCGGCCTATGTCGAGCGCCTCGCGCGTGGCAAGGCTGAGGCCGGGCGCCGCTCGGTCGTCTCTGACCAGCCGTTCTGCGTGCTTGGCGCCGACACCGCTGTGGTACTCGACGGCAAAATACTTGGCAAACCGGTGGACGAAGCCGACGCATGCGCCATGCTGATGATGTTGTCCGGCAGCGAACACGAAGTGCTGACCGCCATCGCCGTGCTTGAAGGTGAGCGCTGCGAGTCGCGGGTGGTGCGCAGTCGCGTGCGTTTTCGCAGCATCAGCCGCGAAGAGGCCGGCGCCTACTGGGCCAGTGGCGAACCGCGCGACAAGGCCGGCGGCTATGGCATTCAAGGCCTGGGTGCGGTGTTCGTCGCCGGGCTCGACGGCAGCTATTCGGCGGTGGTCGGCCTGCCGTTGTGCGAAACCTGCGAGGTGTTGGGCCATTTCGGCATACCCTGTTGGCAAAACCTGAACACGCCCTGAGCGTCGTACGAATCCAGATGCGGCCACTATCGTGAACATGCCTGAACGAGATCCTGCCATGAGTGAAGAGATTCTGATCAACATCACGCCGATGGAATCGCGCGTGGCGGTGGTCGAAAACGGTGTGCTGCAAGAAGTCCACGTCGAGCGCACGCAGAAACGCGGGATCGTCGGCAACATCTATAAAGGCAAGATCGTTCGCGTACTGCCGGGCATGCAGGCGGCATTTGTCGACATCGGCCTCGATCGTGCAGCTTTCATTCACGCCGCCGAAATCTCCCTGCGCGAAGGCCCGGCGGTGGAAAGCATCAGTTCGCTGGTGCACGAAGGTCAGAGCCTGGTGGTGCAAGTCACCAAGGACCCGATCGGCTCCAAAGGCGCACGCCTGACCACGCAACTGTCGATTCCTTCGCGTTATCTGGTGTACATGCCGCGCACCGCCCACGTCGGCATTTCCCTGAAGATCGAAGACGAAGCCGAGCGCGAGCGTCTCAAGCAGGTGGTCAGCGATTGCGTGGCCAAAGAAGGCATCAAGGAGGCCGGCGGTTTCATTCTGCGCACAGCCGCTGAAGGCGCGGGCGCTGATGAAATCCTCATGGACATCCGTTACCTGCGGCGCCTCTGGGACCAGATCAACGAGCAGATCAAGACCATCGCCGCGCCCAGCGTCATCTACGAAGACCTCGGCCTGGCCCTGCGCACCCTGCGTGATCTGGTCAATCCGAAGATCGAGAAGATCCGCATCGACTCGCGGGAAACCTTCCAGAAAACCACGCAATTCGTCGCCGAACTGATGCCGGAAATCGCCGATCGTCTGGAACACTATCCGGGCGAGCGGCCGATCTTCGATCTGTACGGAGTCGAAGACGAAATCCAACGCGCGCTGGAGCGCAAGGTACCGCTGAAATCCGGCGGCTATCTGGTGATCGATCCGGCGGAAGCCATGACCACCATCGACGTCAACACCGGGGCGTTCGTCGGTCATCGCAATCTCGAAGAAACCATTTTCAAGACCAATCTCGAAGCGGCCACGGCGATTGCCCGGCAGATGCGCCTGCGCAATCTCGGCGGGATCATCATCATCGACTTCATCGACATGGAAGATGAAGAGCACCAGCGTCAGGTCCTGCGCACTTTGGAGAAACAGCTGGAGCGCGATCACGCCAAGACCAACATCATCGGCATCACCGAGCTGGGCCTGGTGCAGATGACCCGCAAGCGCACCCGCGAAAGCCTTGAGCAGGTGTTGTGCGAACCGTGCAGCAGTTGTCAGGGACGCGGCAAACTGAAGACCGCCGAAACCATCTGTTACGAGATCTTCCGTGAGATTCTGCGCGAGGCGCGGGCCTATCAGGCCGAGGGTTATCGGGTGCTGGCCAACCAGAAAGTAGTCGATCGCTTGCTTGACGAAGAATCCGGTAACGTCGCCGAGCTTGAAGGCTTTATCGGTCGCACCATACGTTTCCAGGTGGAAACCATGTATTCCCAGGAACAATATGACGTGGTGCTGCTCTGAAGCCCTGCATCACCACTCATTCAACGCGGCTGGCCTCAGCTTTTCGCAGTATTTTTGCCATGGGAGCCAACTGACATGGAGCGTCTGACACGCATTTTGGCCGCACTCACCCGCTGGGGGCTGGGCCTGTGCGCGTTGGTTCTGGTGTTGATGGCGTTGTACGTCAGCCTCGGCCGCGAGCTGACGCCACTGGTGGCCGAATACCGCGCCGACATCGAAGACAAGGCCAGTGCCGCCCTCGGCATGCCTTTGCAAATCGGTGAGCTGGAAGGCAACTGGAGCGGTTTCGCACCGATCCTGCTGGCCCACGACGTGATGGTCGGCGACGGTGCCAACGCGCTGCGCCTCGACCGCGTGCGGGTGGTGCCGGATATGTGGGGCAGCGTGCTCGCCCGCGAAGTCCGTCTCGCGCATATCGAACTCAACGGTTTGAAGATCAGCCTCAAGGAAGCCGAAGACGGCACCTGGGCGCTGGAAGGCCTGCCGGTGCAGAAGGATCAACCGTTCGATCCGGCACAATTGTTCCAGCGCTCGCAGATGATCAGGCAACTGTCGGTGCTCGATAGCCAGGTGACCCTGCAACCGCTCGACCACCCGCCCATGACGCTCACCTATGTCGGTCTGAATCTGCGCACCGGCGCCAGCCGCCAGCGTCTCGACGCGCGTCTGACCTTGCCCGACGGCCAGCCTGTGGCGCTGAGCCTGCGCAGCCAGTTGCGTCCTGATCAGTGGCAGAACAGCGTCATCGAGGGTTATGCCAGCCTGCCGCAAAGCGACTGGTCGAAATGGCTGCCCGAGCGCCTGACCCAGCAATGGAATTTTTCCGAGATCAAGGCCGGCGGCGAACTCTGGGTCGATTGGGCCGAAGGCGCGTTGCAAAGCGCCGCGTTGCGCCTGAATGCGCCGCAAGTGACCGGTGCCTACGCCGAGCGCAAGCCAATCCAGATCAACAATCTGGCGCTCAACGCCTATTACCGCAACACCGCCGAGGGCGCGAAGGTCACTCTTGATTCACTGGCGATGAGCTTCGGCGACACCCGTTGGGAATCCCATGTGCAGGTGCAGCAGACTCGCGCCAGCGCCAACGCTGAAGAGCTCTGGCATTTGCAGGCCGATCGCCTCGATCTGACCCCGATCACGCCGCTGCTCAATGCGCTGGGGCCGTTGCCGCAAAGCTTCGCCACAGTGGTCGAGCGTTTGAAGGTAACCGGCGGCCTGCGCAACGTCCTGCTGGATTTCCGTCCGACCGCCGCCGATGGCAACAAATTCGGCTTTGCCGCCAACCTCGATAATGTCGGTTTTGATGCCTACCACGGCGCTCCGGCGGTGCGGAATGTCAGTGGCAGCCTCAGCGGCAATCTGGACGGCGGTGAGTTGCGCCTCGACAGCAAGGACTTCGTCCTGCACCTCGATCCGATTTTCGCCAAACCATGGCAATACCTGCAGGCCAATGCGCGGCTGACGTGGAAGCTCGACAAGGATGGCTTCACCTTGATTGCGCCGTACCTGAAGGTGCTGGGCGAGGAGGGCAAGATTGCCGGCGACTTCCTTATCCGCCTGCACTTCGACCATAGCCAGGAAGACTACATGGACCTGCGCGTCGGCCTGGTCGATGGCGACGGTCGCTATACCGCGAAATACCTGCCGGCGGTGTTGAGCCCGGCGCTTGATGAGTGGCTGCGCACGGCGATCCTCAAAGGCGCAGTGGATCAGGGTTTCTTCCAGTATCAGGGCTCGCTGAGCAAGAATGCCGGCGAGGCTGATCGCAGCATCAGTTTGTTCTTCAAAGTGCACGACGCCGAACTGGCCTTTCAGCCGGGCTGGCCGCACGTGAGCAAGGTCAGCGGTGACGTGTTCATCGAGGACAGCGGCGTGCGCATCTGGGCTAGCAAGGGCCAGTTGCTCGATACCCAAGTCAGCGATGTCTTCGTCAATATTCCTCACGTACCGGCCGGGCAGAACTCGCATTTGTTTCTTGATGGCGCATTTGCCGGTGGCCTGGGCGATGGCTTGAAGATTCTCCAGGACGCGCCGATTGGCACTGGCGAGACCTTTGCCGGTTGGGAGGGCGCTGGTGATCTGAATGGCAAGCTCAAACTGGACATTCCGCTGGCCAAGGGCGAGCAACCGAAAATCCTCGTCGATTTCAAAACCGCCAACGCGCGGCTGAAACTGGCCGAACCGAAACTGGAACTGAGCCAGCTCAAGGGCGATTTCCGCTTCGACAGCAATAAAGGCCTCAGCGGCCAGAACATCTCTGCACGGGCCTTCGACAAACCGGTCACTGCGCAGATCTTCGCGGATGGCAGCCCCAACCAGATCAAGACCCGGGTTGCGGCGTCGGGGCAGGTCGAAGTGAAAAAGCTCACCGACTGGCTGGGCGTGAACCAGCCGCTGCCGGTGTCCGGGACGATTCCTTATCAGTTGCAGCTGAATCTTTCCGGGGCCGACAGCCAGTTGCTGGTCAGCTCCAGCCTCAAAGGCGTGGCGGTGGATCTGCCGGCGCCGTTCGGCATGACCGCCGATGTCGGGCGCGACACGGTATTCCGCATGACCTTGCAAGGCCAGGAGCGGCGGTACTGGGTCAATTACGATCAACTGGCCAATTTCACCTTTGCCGCGCCGCCGAGCAATTTCGCCGATGGCCGTGGCGAACTGTTTCTCGGCGCTGGCGAAGCGGTGTTGCCGGGCGCCAAGGGTCTGCGCATTCGTGGGGTGCTGTCAGAGCTGGACGTTGCGCCGTGGCAGGATCTGGCCAACAAATACGCCGGCGGGGATCCGGGCGGCAGCGCCAAGCAACTGCTCAGCAGCGCTGACATCAAAGTCGGCAAATTGACCGCGCTCGGCACCACGCTGGATCAGGCCTCGGTGCAGATCAATCGCAAGCCCGGCGCATGGAATCTCGCTCTCGATAGTCAGCAGGCCAAGGGCACGGCCAGCCTGCCGGACGCCAACGGCGTGCCGATTGCGGTGAATCTGCAATACGTGAAACTTCCGGCGCCGGACCCGGCGGTGCAGGCTGACGAGAACGCGCCGGATCCACTGGCGTCGGTCGATCCGACGAAAATTCCGGCGCTGGATATCACCCTCAATCAATTGTTCCTCGGCCCCGATCTGGTCGGTGGCTGGTCGCTGAAAGTGCGGCCGACCGCCAAGGGCATCGCCCTGAACAACCTCGACATGGGCCTCAAGGGCATCCTGCTGCAAGGCAACGGCGGCTGGGAAGGCGCGCCGGGGGCGACCAGCAGTTGGTACAAGGGCCGCATTGGCGGCAAGAATCTGGCCGACGTGCTCAAAGGCTGGGGCTTCGCGCCTAGCGTGACCAGCGAAGAATTCCATATGGACGTCGATGGACGTTGGCCGGGCTCGCCGGCGTGGCTGGCGACCAAGCGCTTCTCCGGCACCCTCGACGCCTCGCTGAACAAGGGCCAGTTCGTTGAAGTGGAAGGTGGTGCTCAGGCGCTGCGGGTGTTCGGCCTGCTCAACTTCAACTCGATCGGCCGGCGTCTGCGTCTGGACTTCTCCGACCTGTTCGGCAAAGGCCTGAGCTACGACCGGGTCAAAGGTTTGCTGGTGGCGACCAACGGTGTCTACGTTACCCGCGAGCCGATTCGCCTGACCGGGCCTTCGAGCAATCTTGAGCTGGACGGCACGCTGGATCTGGTCGGTGACAAGGTCGATGCGAAATTGCTGGTGACCTTGCCGGTGACCAACAACCTGCCGATCGCCGCGCTGCTTGTTGGCGCACCGGCGGTCGGCGGCGCGCTGTTCCTCATCGACAAGCTGATCGGCGACCGCGTGGCGCGCTTCGCCAGCGTCAAGTACACCGTCAAAGGCCCATGGAAAGAGCCAAAAATCACCTTCGACAAGCCTTTTTGAGCGGCCCGGCCTTGAAGCGATGGAGTAGCATGGCCAAATACCTCTATGGGAGTTCGCCATGTCTTTAGCGGTGATTCAAATGGTCAGCCAGAGTGACGTGCTGGCCAATCTGGCCCAAGCCCGACGCCTGCTTGAACAGGCCGCCGCCAGCGGGGCGAAACTTGCGGTGCTGCCGGAAAACTTCGCCGCCATGGGCCGTCGTGACGTCGCTGATATCGGCCGCGCCGAGGCCTTGGGCCAAGGGCCGATCCTGCCCTGGTTGAAACAGACCGCCCGCGACCTCACCTTATGGATAGTCGCCGGCACATTGCCGTTGCCACCGTTGGGTCAACCCACGGCCAAAGCCAATGCCTGCTCGTTGTTGATCAATGAATACGGCGAGATCGTCGCGCGCTATGACAAGCTGCATCTGTTCGATGTCGATGTCGCCGACAATCGCGGCCAATACCGTGAATCCGATGACTATGCTTATGGCGGTAATGTAGTGGTGGCGGATACGCCGATGGGGCGCGTCGGTCTGAGCGTGTGTTACGACTTGCGTTTCCCGGAGCTGTACAGTGAATTGCGTGCCGCCGGTGCCGATTTGATTACTGCACCGTCGGCGTTTACGGCCGTGACCGGCGCCGCGCACTGGGATGTACTGATCCGCGCGCGGGCCATCGAAACACAGTGTTATATCCTCGCGGCCGCACAGGGCGGCAGTCATCCGGGGCCACGCGAGACCTTCGGGCATGCGGCGATTGTCGACCCGTGGGGGCGTGTGCTGGCCCAGCAGGATCAAGGCGAGGCGGTGTTGCTGGCCGCCCGCGACAGTGATGAACAAGCGTCCATCCGGGCGCGCATGCCGGTGACGCGTCATCGGCGGTTTTTCTCGCAGGGCGCCCAGCGGCCTGCTTCAGAACACGAATTTAAGGCGTAAACCTATGAGCGAGTTGTTGTCCTCAGTCAGTGATCACCTGTTGGCACCCGGCGGTGTCACGATCGAGAGCCTGCAAGGCGTGCTCGGCGATCTGGCCGGGCCGGGCATCGATGCCGCCGATCTGTATTTCCAGGGCCAGATTTCCGAGTCGTGGGCGCTGGAAGACGGCATCGTCAAGGAAGGCAGCTTCAACCTCGATCAGGGTGTCGGCGTGCGCGCGCAGTCCGGGGAGAAGACCGGTTTTGCCTACAGCAACGCGATCACCCTCGAAGCCCTCGGTGCAGCGGCCCGCGCCGCGCGTTCGATCTCACGTGCCGGGCAGAACGGCACCGTGCAGGCATTCACCAGCCAGGACGTCGCGCAACTGTACGCGCCCGATAACCCGCTGGAAGTGCTCAGCCGCGCGGAAAAAGTCGAGTTGCTCAAACGCATCGACGTCGCCACCCGCGCACTCGACCCACGGATTCAGCAAGTCAGCGTGAGCATGGCCGGGGTCTGGGAGCGGATTCTGGTGGCCTCCACCGACGGTGGCCTGGCCGCTGATGTGCGCCCATTGGTGCGTTTCAACGTAAGCGTCATCGTTGAGCAGAATGGCCGTCGCGAACGCGGCGGGCACGGCGGCGGTGGGCGTACCGATTACCGCTACTTCCTCGCCGAAGACCGCGCCATGGGTTATGCCCGCGAAGCGCTGCGCCAGGCGCTGGTCAATCTGGAAGCGATTCCGGCGCCGGCCGGTACCTTGCCGGTGGTGCTGGGTTCCGGCTGGTCCGGCGTGCTGCTGCACGAAGCGGTCGGTCACGGTCTGGAAGGCGACTTCAACCGCAAGGGCAGCTCGGCCTACAGCGGGCGCATGGGCGAAATGGTTGCCTCCAAGTTATGCACCATCGTCGATGACGGCACCTTGAGCGGCCGTCGCGGTTCGCTGAGCGTCGATGACGAAGGCACGCCGACCGAGTGCACTACGCTGATCGAAAACGGCGTACTCAAGGGCTACATGCAAGACAAGCTCAACGCGCGGCTGATGGGCGTGGCCCGCACCGGTAACGGTCGTCGCGAATCCTATGCGCACCTGCCGATGCCACGCATGACCAACACCTACATGCTCGGTGGCGAAAGCGATCCGGCAGAAATCATCGCTTCGGTGAAGAAGGGCATCTACTGCGCCAACCTCGGCGGCGGTCAGGTCGATATCACCAGCGGCAAGTTCGTATTCTCCACCAGCGAGGCTTATCTGATCGAGGACGGCAAGATCACCGCACCGGTCAAAGGCGCGACATTGATCGGCAACGGTCCCGAGGCGATGAGCCGGGTGTCGATGGTCGGTAACGATCTGGCGCTGGACAGCGGTGTAGGTACGTGCGGCAAAGATGGGCAGTCGGTGCCGGTGGGTGTCGGCCAGCCAACGCTGAAAATCGATGCGATTACCGTGGGTGGCACGGGCGCATAAAAGAGGCGGGGCTTTCGGGTGGCGCGCAGGACGGCCACCCGGTGGCGATTTTCAACGCAGGCCGCGTTGAGTCTCGTCCAGCTCCCGAATGTATTTGAAGATCTTGCGGCTCGAAGCAGGTGGTTTGTTTTGCGCAACCTCATGCTGGGCCTGACGGATCAGGGAACGCAATTGCTGGCGATCGGCGTCCGGGTACTCGATGACGAATTTCTCCAGCACGGCGTCATCGCCCGCGATCAGGCGGTCACGCCAGCGTTCCAGATTATGGAAACGCTCGTTGTACTGGCGAGTGGAGGCATCGAGTTGATCGAGCAGAGTCAGAATCGCGTCAGTGTCCTGGTCGCGCATCAGTTTGCCGATGAACTGCAAATGCCGTTTACGCGCGATGTTCGCGGTGTGCTTGGGCGCATCGGCCAATGCCCGGCGCAAAGCGTCGGTCAACGGCAGTTTGGCGACCAGATCAGGCTTGAGTGTGGTCAGGCGCTCGCCGAGGTCAACCAGCGCATGCAACTCGCGTTTGACCTGAGATTTGCTTTTTTCTCCCGTATCGAGGGAGTCGTCGTAAGAATCAACCATGGTGGCAGTCCGCAAAGAAACGCCGCCATGATAACCAGTCGGGGGCCGCTTGTCCGGCCCGGTCGCTCGATGACCCCAGCCGAAAGCAGAATTTGAGTGGAGATGAGCATGAGTGCAGTTCAAAGCGTCGGCCCGCAGGCATTGCCGGCACTGCAAGAACAGGTCGAGCAGATCATCGCCGAAGCCAAGCGCCAGGGCGCCAGCGCCTGTGAAGTCGCGGTGTCGCTGGAGCAAGGCCTGTCGACTTCGGTGCGTCAGCGCGAGGTCGAAACCGTTGAATTCAATCGTGATCAGGGATTTGGCATTACCTTGTATGTCGGTCAGCGCAAAGGCTCGGCCAGCACCTCGGCCACCGGGCCGGAGGCGATTCGTGAAACCGTCGCTGCAGCACTCGCGATCGCCAAACACACCTCCGAGGACGAAGCCTCGGGTCTGGCCGATGCGGCGCTGATGGCCAGGGATGTGCAGGATTTCGACCTGTTCCACGAATGGGACATCACCCCGGAGCAGGCCATCGAGAAGGCTTTGCTCTGCGAGGCCGCGGCGTTCGATGCCGATGCGCGGATCAAGAACGCCGACGGCACCACCCTCAGCACCCATCAGGGCTGCCGGGTTTACGGCAACAGCCACGGTTTCATCGGCGGCTACGCGTCGACCCGGCACAGCCTGAGTTGCGTGATGATCGCTGAAGCCGACGGCCAGATGCAGCGCGATTACTGGTATGACGTCAATCGCCAGGGCAGTCTGCTCGCCGATCCGGTGAGCATCGGCCAGCGTGCCGCGCAACGGGCGGCGAGCCGTCTGGGCGCGCGGCCGGTGCCGACATGCGAGGTGCCGGTGCTGTTTTCCGCCGAACTGGCGGGTGGTCTGTTCGGCAGTTTCCTCTCGGCCGTGTCGGGCGGCAGCCTGTATCGCAAATCGTCGTTTCTGGAAGGCACACTCGGGCAGAAACTGTTCCCGGAATGGCTGACCATCGATGAGCGTCCGCATCTGATGCGTGCCATGGGCAGTGCTTCCTACGACGGTGATGGCCTGGCCACTTACGCGAAACCATTCGTCGAAAAGGGCGAGTTGGTCTCGTACATTCTCGGTACCTACTCCGGGCGCAAACTGGGCATGCCGAGCACCGCCAATGCGGGCGGCGTGCACAACCTGTTCGTCACCCATGGCGACGAGGATCAGGCAGCGCTGTTGAAGCGCATGGGCCGAGGACTGCTGGTCACCGAATTGATGGGCCACGGCCTGAACATGGTCACCGGCGACTATTCGCGCGGTGCGGCAGGCTTCTGGGTGGAAAACGGCGAGATCCAGTTCGCTGTGCAGGAAGTGACCATCGCCGGCAACATGCGCGACATGTTCAAGCAGATTGTCGCGGTGGGTAATGATCTGGAGCTGCGCAGCAACATCCGCACCGGCTCGGTGTTGATCGAGCGGATGACTGTCGCCGGCAGCTAAGCCGCGAATCCGCCAACAAAAAAAGGCGCGCCATCCGTTCTGGATGGCGCGCCTTTTTAATTCGCTTCGCACAAATCCCCTGTGGGAGCGAGCCTGCTCGCGAAAACGATGGATCAGTTGTAAATGTGCTGACTGACACAGCGCATTCGCGAGCAGGCTAACTCCCACAAGTGAGCAGCGCAAACTCGAGTGCTTGTGTTGGTTCTCATTATCATCTAATAATAAATCTCATCTCCGAACGAGTCCCGGATCATGAGTTCTGCCTTGCACGAGCAGCCCTACCTCGAAAGCTGGCGCTGGATGAGCCGCCAGATCCGTTGCGCGCTGGATCCTGACGAACCGCGCCTGATCGAACACTACCTCGCCGAAGGACGCTATCTGTCCTGTTGCACAGCCACTTCGCCCTGGACTGTCGCCGAAACGTCTTTCCGTCTGCTGCTCGATACCGCCACCGACATCGCGTTGCCGTGGCACTGGCGCAGCGTCTGTCTCGATCAAGCCTGGCGCCCCTTGCGTGAAATGGAGCGCCTGTCGCTATGCCAATGCCGCTTGCGGCGCTGGCAACGCTACACCTGGCAGCTCGCCACTTGCGAGTTGCAACCGTCGATTCCTCTCATTGATTTGTTGCAAGGACATTCGCATGACCAAGACACGTATTGAGCGCGACAGCATGGGCGAACTGCAGGTGCCGGTCGATGCGCTCTATGGCGCGCAGACCCAGCGCGCCGTGGACAACTTCCCGATCAGCGGCAAGCCGATGCCGACGCAGTTCATCCGCGCGCTGATCCTCGCCAAAGCCGCCGCTGCCCGGGCCAACGTTGAGCTGAACCAGATCAGCGCGGCCCAGGGCAAAGCCATCAGTGATGTCGCGCAAGGTCTGCTCGAAGGCGATTTCATGCAGCATTTCCCGGTGGATATCTTCCAGACCGGGTCCGGCACCAGCTCGAACATGAACGCCAACGAAGTGATCGCGACGCTGGCCAGTCGCATGCTCGGCGAGCCGGTCAACGCCAACGATCATGTCAACTGCGGGCAAAGCAGCAACGACATCATCCCGACCACCATCCACGTCAGCGCCGCGCTGGCGCTGCATGAACAACTGCTGCCGGCGCTGTTGCATCTGGTCCAGGTCATCGAGCGCAAGGCCGAGCAAGTGCATCACCATGTGAAGACCGGGCGCACCCACCTGATGGACGCGATGCCGGTGCGCATGAGCCAGGTGCTCAACGGTTGGGCGCAGCAGCTCAAGGCCAATATCGGCCATCTGCAGGATTTGCTGCCAAGCCTGCAAGCGCTGGCGCAGGGCGGCACCGCGGTCGGTACCGGGATCAATGCGCATCCGGAGTTCGCCGCGCGATTCAGTCGGCATCTGAGCCAACTGACCGACGTGCAGTTCACCCCGGGCAAGGATCTGTTCGCGCTGATTGGCTCGCAGGACACGGCGGTCTCTGTCTCCGGCCAGCTCAAAGCTACTGCGGTGTCGCTGATGAAAATCGCCAACGACCTGCGCTGGATGAACTCAGGTCCCCTGGCCGGCCTCGGCGAAATTGAACTGCAAGCGCTGCAACCGGGTTCATCGATCATGCCCGGCAAGGTCAACCCGGTGATCCCGGAAGCCACCGCGATGGTCGCTGCGCAAGTGATCGGCAACGACTCGGTGATCACCGTCGCCGGTCAATCCGGCAACTTCGAACTGAACGTGATGCTGCCGATCATCGCGCACAACCTGCTGAGCAGCATCGAATTGCTGGCCAATTCCAGTCGCCTGCTCGGTGACAAGGCAATCGCTACTTTCAAGGTCAACGAATCGCGCTTGCAAGAAGCGTTGTCGCGCAACCCGATTCTGGTCACCGCACTCAACCCCATCATCGGTTATCAGAAAGCCGCCGAAATCGCCAAGCAGGCCTACAAGGAAGGCCGCGCGGTGATCGACGTCGCTCTGGAACACACCGACCTGTCGCGCAGCCAGCTGGAAGAGTTGCTCAACCCCGAGAAGCTCACCGCCGGCGGCGTGTAAACCCAGCAACCGCTTTGGAGGCTCACCATGGAGCACTGGAAACGCACGATCGAACGGGCCAATCGCTGCTTCATGCTGGGCGAACTGATCGACGCCCGTGAGGCTTACCTGCAAGCCCTGGCCCTGGCGCAAGTGTTGCTCGAACGCTGGGCGGATGCCGACGAAGCGGTGGCGGCCTGCGTCGTCTCTCATCACAACCTCGCCGACCTGCATTTGCGCCTGAATCAACCGGAGGAGAGCGCCGAATACCTGTGCGCTATCCACCAGCGCTTGTTGCAGACCATGCAGGACGAACGCCTGCGCCCGGCCCTGCGTGAGGCGGCGTTGCGCCAGAGCAGCAAGACCTACGTCGAACTGTTGAATTTCATCAGCGAGCACGGCGAGTACCCGCGCACCCAGCGCCTGCTGCATCCGGACACCGGCAATGCCCGCCGCGCCTCAAATCCCCATCAGTATGGAATCCACTGAAATGGCTTTTACCTTGCCTGCCTTGCCTTATGCCTACGATGCCCTTGAGCCGCACATCGATGCGCAGACCATGGAAATCCATTACACCAAGCATCACCAGACCTACATCAACAACCTCAACGCCGCCGTGGAAGGCACCGAATTCGCCGATTGGCCGGTGGAAAAACTCGTCGCCAGCGTCCAGCAACTGCCGGAAAAGCTTCGCGCAGCGGTGATCAATCAGGGCGGCGGTCACGCCAATCACTCGCTGTTCTGGGAAGTGATGGTGCCCAACGGCGGCGGCAAGCCCGACGGCGCGCTGGCCACGGCTATTGATGAGCAACTGGGCGGACTCGACAGCTTCAAGGAAGCCTTCACCAAAGCCGCACTGACCCGTTTTGGCAGCGGCTGGGCGTGGCTGAGCGTCACCCCGGAGAAAAAACTGATCGTAGAAAGCAGCGGCAATCAGGACAGCCCGTTGATGAACGGCAATACCCCAATCCTCGGTCTCGACGTCTGGGAGCACGCCTACTACCTGCGCTACCAGAACCGTCGCCCGGAATACGTTAACGCGTTCTACAACGTGATCAACTGGCCGGAAGTTGCTGCGCGCTATCAGGCCGCACTGGTTTAAGTCTTCCATAAAAACAATCAGGGCTGACTATGGGCACGGAAACACTGGCGATTGGCAGCGGGCGCATGTTTCGTTACGCGGTGGGCTCGCTGTTGCTGCTGGCGGGGATGACTTTGCTGGTCGCCCACGGTTTGCAGTGGCTGAATCTGGAACCGCGGCTGTTGCGCGCCTTGCAGGGCGGTGCCATCTGCGCCTTGGGCACGGCGCTTGGCGCGGTGCCGGTGCTGGTGATCCGGCGCATGCCGCAGGCACTCAGCGACACCTTGCTGGGATTTGGTGCCGGGGTGATGCTGGCGGCGACGGCGTTTTCGCTGATCGTGCCGGGCATTGCTGCGGCGGAGAGTCTTGGTCTTACGCCGTGGGCCGCCAGTGGCCTGATCTGCTTCGGCATCCTGCTCGGCGCGTTCGGTCTGTATCTGGTGGATCGGCGCGTTTCCGGTGCCTCGCCGCAGATGCTCGTCGGCACGCTGGAGCATCCGGTGATTCCACCACGAATCTGGCTGTTCGTGTTCGCCATCATCGCGCACAACATTCCAGAAGGCATGGCGGTCGGCGTGTCTGCCGGCGGCGGGATGGCGGACGCCGACAGTCTGGCGATGGGCATTGCGTTGCAGGATGTGCCGGAAGGGCTGGTGATTGCGTTGGTGCTGGCCGGGGCGGGGATGTCACGGTTCAGGGCGTTTCTCATCGGCGCGGCGTCTGGGCTGGTCGAACCGGTATTTGCACTCTTATGCGCGTGGCTGGTGAGTCTGGCTCAAGTGCTGTTGCCGCTGGGACTGGCGTTGGCGGCCGGGGCGATGTTGCTGGTGGTGACCCACGAAGTGATCCCGGAATCGCGCCGTCATGGGCATGACAAGCTGGCCAGTCTGGGCCTGTTGGTCGGGTTTTGTTTGATGATGGTGATGGATACGGCGTTGGGGTGAATGGAGGCGAGGAACAGTGTCCCCGCCTCGCGGATTATTCACCTTCGTCGAAATACCTTTCGATCAGATCGACCAATGCGTCCATGGCTTCCTGAGCCTGTTCGCCTTCGGTGCTCAAATGGATTTTGGTGCCTTTACCCGCCGCGAGCATCATCATTGCCATGATGCTCTTGCCGTCGACAGTCGTTTCAGGGGTGCGTCCCACCCGAATCGTGCAGTCTGGATACTGACCGGCCACGCCGACGAATTTGGCCGATGCCCGGGCATGCAGACCCAGTTTATTGATGATTTCGATTTCACGAGCAGGCATCGCGGTGTGGATCCTTTAGGTGAGGTCGCGGTGGCGAACCTGGACGTTCTTCAGGGTTTTCTGCAGGGCCTGACCCAGACGTTCGGTCAGGTAGACGGAGCGGTGGTGCCCGCCGGTGCAGCCAATGGCAATGGTCACGTAGGCGCGGTTGCTGGCGGCGAAGCGTGGTAGCCACTTGTTCAGGTAGGCGTAGATGTCCTGATACATTTCTTCGACATCCGGCTGCTGCGCCAGATATTCGGCCACAGGGGCATCGAGGCCGGACTGAGCGCGCAGCTCCGGTTTCCAGTACGGATTGGGCAGGCAGCGCACATCGAACACGAGGTCGGCGTCGACCGGCATGCCGCGCTTGAAGCCAAATGATTCAACCAGAAACGCCGTGCCGGGCTCAGGCTGATTCAACAGGCGCAACTTCAGGGTATCGCGCAGTTGATACAGATTGAGGTTGGTGGTGTTGATTTTCAGGTCAGCCAGATCGGCGATCGGGCCGAGCAGGGCGGTTTCATCGTGAATCGCCTCGGCCAGTGAGCGATTGGCATTGCTCAGCGGGTGACGTCGCCGGGTTTCGGAAAAACGCTTGAGCAGGGTTTCTTCGTCGGCGTCCAGGTACAGCACATCGCACTTGATGTGTTTGGCACGCACGTCTTCGAGCAACTCGGGAAAGCGTGACAGATGGCTGGGCAGGTTGCGTGCATCGATCGACACGGCGACCAGCGGCTGCGCCAGCTCCGTGTGAATCAGCGCACGCTCGGCCAGTTCTGGCAGCAAACCGGCCGGCAGATTGTCGATGCAGTAGTAGCCGTTGTCCTCAAGGACATTCAGGGCGGTACTTTTACCCGAGCCCGAACGGCCACTGACAATGATCAAACGCATGATTAGTGCCCGTTCTGCTCGTCCAGTACAACCTGGTACAAGGCTTCATTGCTCGGAGCGCTGCGTAGCTTGTCACGCACTTCCTTGCGGTCGAGCATGCTGGCGATCTGGCGCAACAACTCCAGATGCGCGTCGGTTGCGGCTTCCGGGACCAGCAGCACGAACAACAGGTCCACCGGGGCGCCGTCGATGGCATCGAAATCAATCGGAGCTTCGAGGTGCAGCAGGGCGCTGACCGGTGCCGTGCAGCTCTTGAGGCGGCAGTGGGGAATGGCGATGCCGTTGCCAAAACCGGTGGAGCCGAGTTTTTCACGGGCGATCAGCGCCTCGAAGACGTCCTGCATCGCCAGATCCGGCACTTCGCGGTGGATCAGGTTGGCAATCTGTTCGAGGGCTTTTTTCTTGCTGCCGCCCGGCGCGTTCACTTGGGAACGGCCGGGGGTCAGGATGGTTTCAAGTCGGATCATGGGATAGGGGTGTTAACGACCGGTCGCGCCCTGGAGGAGGCTCTGGGTCTTTTCCTTATGCTTTTTGAGTTGGCGATCCAGCTTGTCGGTGAGTGAGTCGATCGCAGCGTACATGTCGGTGTCTTCTGCGTTGGCGACCACTTCGCTGCCGGGGATATGCAAGGTGGCTTCTATCTTCTGCTTCAGCTTTTCGACGCACATCGTGACCTGCACGTTGGTGATCTTGTCGAAATGTCGCTCCAGTCGCTGGAGTTTTTCCTCGATGTAGGAACGCAGAGGTTGGGTCACTTCCAGTTGGTGTCCACTGATGTTGACTTGCATACAGCTTCTCCTTCGTTGCCAGTGCATAAAGCGGCAGGCCGAAAAGCCTGCCACTGGAACGCTGTAACGTGGCTTACATCAACCGCTTGCGTTCGCTCGAAGGCGCGATTCCGAGGGATTCGCGGTACTTGGCGACGGTGCGGCGAGCCACCTGAATGCCTTGTGCCTCCAGTAAACCAGCGATCTTGCTGTCACTCAACGGCTTTTTCTGATTTTCCGCTGCGACCAGTTTTTTGATGATCGCGCGGATCGCCGTGGACGAGCATTCGCCGCCTTCGGAGGTGCTGACGTGGCTGGAGAAAAAGTATTTCAGCTCATAAATACCGCGCGGGGTATGCATGAATTTCTGTGTGGTCACCCGGGAAATCGTCGATTCGTGCATGCCGACCGCTTCGGCGATGTCATGCAATACCAACGGCTTCATCGCTTCGTCGCCGTATTCGAGGAAACCGCGCTGATGTTCGACGATCTGCGTGGCCACTTTCATCAGGGTTTCGTTGCGGCTCTGCAGGCTCTTGATGAACCAGCGGGCTTCCTGCAACTGGTTGCGCATGAAAGTGTTGTCGGCGCTGGTGTCGGCACGTTTCACAAACCCGGCGTATTGGGCGTTGACACGCAGGCGTGGCACCGATTCCTGGTTCAGCTCGACCAGCCAGCGCTCGTTGTCCTTGCGCACGATCACATCGGGAATGACGTATTCGGCTTCGGTTGATTCGATCTGCGAGCCCGGACGCGGATTGAGACTCTGCACCAGTTCGATGACTTGGCGCAGCTCGTCTTCCTTGAGCTTCATGCGGCGCATCAACTGGCTGTAATCGCGACTGCCGAGCAGGTCGATGTAATCGGCGACCAGACGCTTGGCCTCGCTCAGCCACGGCGTCTTCGCGGGCAGCTGGCGCAGTTGCAGGAGCAGGCATTCGCTGAGGTTGCGGGCGCCGATACCGGCGGGCTCGAATTGCTGGATGCGATGCAGGACGGCTTCTATTTCGTCGAGCTCGATGTCCAGTTCCGGATCGAACGCTTCAAGAATTTCTTCGAGGGTTTCGTCCAGATAGCCCTGATTGTTGATGCAGTCGATCAGGGTCACGGCGATCAGGCGATCGGTGTCGGACATCGGCGCCAGGTTCAGTTGCCAGAGCAGATGGCTCTGCAGGCTCTCGCCGGCGGATGTGCGGGTGGTGAAATCCCACTCATCGTCGTCGCTGCTGGGCAGGCTGCTGGCGCTGGTCTGGTAGACGTCTTCCCAAGCGGTGTCCACCGGCAGTTCGTTGGGGATGCGCTCGTTCCATTCGCCATCCTCGAGGTTGTCCACCGTCGGGGCGGTTTCCTGGTAGGAGGGTTCCTGGATTTCGGCGGGCTTCTGTTCGGCGTTGTCGGCCAGAGGATCGGCGTTGTCGAAGTCGTCGCCTTCTTCCTGGCGTTCGAGCATCGGATTGGATTCCAGAGCCTCCTGGATCTCCTGTTGCAGGTCCAGGGTCGACAATTGGAGCAGGCGGATGGCCTGTTGCAGCTGCGGTGTCATCGTCAGCTGCTGGCCCATTCTCAAGACTAGCGATGGTTTCATGGCAGGGGCTTAACACCTTATTCGCCGGCGCTTTGCGCCATCCACTACAGGGCGCCGAAGCGCCAAACTTAAGCAAATTATATGCCTGAAACTGAAGTGTTTGCCTAGAGCGCTGTAACAATTAAAGCGGATAAATGCGCCTTGAATCGATACAGCGCTGTCGCGCTTACAGGCGGAACTCGTGACCCAGATACACTTCCTTGACCAGATCGTTGGCCAGGATGGTCTCGGCATCACCTTCGGCGATCAGTTGACCGTCGTTGACGATGTAAGCGGTTTCGCAGATATCCAGGGTCTCACGCACGTTGTGGTCGGTGATCAGTACACCGATGCCTTTGGCCTTGAGGTGATGGATGATCTGCTTGATGTCGCCGACCGAGATCGGGTCGACACCGGCGAACGGTTCGTCGAGCAGGATGAATTTCGGCGCAGTGGCCAGGGCACGAGCGATTTCCACCCGGCGGCGCTCACCACCGGACAGGCTCATGCCGAGGTTGTCGCGGATGTGGCTGATGTGGAATTCCTGCAGCAGGCTTTCCAGCTCCTTGCGCCGACCGGCCTTGTCCAGCTCCGGGCGGGTCTCGAGGATCGCCATGATGTTGTCGGCGACCGACAGTTTGCGGAAGATCGACGCTTCTTGCGGCAGATAGCCGATACCGGCCTTGGCGCGGCCGTGCATCGGCTGGTGGCTGACGTCCAGATCATCGATCAGCACACGGCCCTGATCCGCCTGCACCAGGCCAACGATCATGTAGAAGCACGTGGTCTTGCCGGCGCCGTTCGGGCCGAGCAAGCCGACGATCTGCCCGCTGTCGATCGACAGGCTGACGTCACGCACGACCTGGCGGCTTTTATAGGCCTTGGCCAGGTGCTGAGCTTTCAGAGTTGCCATTACTGGGATTTCTCTTCGGTTTTCTTCTTCGGCTGGATCACCATGTCGATGCGCGGGCGCGATTCGGTGACCTTGCTGCCCGTGGCGCGACCGGCGCTGGCCAGTTTCTTCACGGTGTCGTAGACGATTTTTTCGCCCTGGGTGACGTTGTTATCCTTGTCGATAACCTTGGCCTTGTCGATCAGCACCACACGGTTCTGTTGGGCGTGGTATTGAATCGTCACGCCGTAGCCCTTGACCGGGTTGGCGTCGCCCTGTGTCTGCAACTGCTCGAAGTAAGCCAGGTTGCCCACCGAGGTCACCACGTCGATGTCGCCATTTGGCGCACGCGTCATGGTCACGGTGTTGCCTTTAACGATCATCGAGCCTTGGGTAATGATCACGTCACCTTTATAGGTGGCGATGCCATTCTTGTCGTCCAGTTGGGCGTCGTCGGCCTGAATGCGGATAGGCTGCTGCTGATCGTTCGGCAGGGACCAGGCGCTCGCGCTTCCCAGTGCTGCGCCCAGACTGAGCAAAATAGGGAGGGTTTTAACGAGCCTCATACTGTCCTCTTACGTTCGATTGCAGGTGTATCCTGCTGTCCTTCAGGTACGCTTTCATTCCGACGCCAGTCGATACGCCGCCAGCGCCCTCGATTCTAACGGGTTGCGCAGTCTGCGCATATTCCTGCTGCGGGAACACGGTCATGCGGGTGCTGGTGATCAGGGTGCCGCGCTGTTTCTCGTCGGTGCGCTGAACGCGGACCGAATCGATCAATTCAACTTCGGTGCCGCCCGAATTCACTTCGCCGCGCTCGCTGGTCACGTGCCACGGGAAGTCGGTGCCGCGGTACATGTTCAAATCAGGCTTGGTCACCAGTGTGATATCAGTGGCCTTGACGTGCTCGGCCTTGTCGGAGGTCATCTCGTACTGCACCTTGCCGTCGGGCAGGTATTGAATGGTATGCGTGTTGGTCGCGTACCAGTCGATCGGATTCTCGGCGGCCGAGACCGGCGGCTTGTCGAGGAAGCGCTCCGGGCTGATGTTCCAGTAGCCGACCGCAGCGAAAATCGCCGCGATGCAGCCGAACAGCAGGAAATTGCGAAACTTTTTGCTAAACATGGTCAGGCTCACAGGTACGCGGCGTTGGCCGCTTCGAGGCGGCCCTGGGCGCGCAGGATCAATTCGCAGAATTCACGGGCGGCACCTTCGCCGCCACGGGCGCGGGTAACGCCGTGGGCGTGTTCGCGGACGAAATCGGCAGCGTTGGCCACCGCCATGCCCAGCCCAACACGGCGGATCACCGGCAAGTCTGGCAGATCGTCACCGAGATAGGCGACTTCTTCATAGCTTAGGCCCAGTTGCGCGAGCAGACCGTCGAGTACCACCAGTTTGTCCTCGCGCCCCTGAAACAGATGCGGGATGCCGAGGTTTTTCGCGCGGCGCTCGACCACCGGGGTCTTGCGACCACTGATGATCGCCGTCTGCACGCCGGCATTCATCAGCATCTTGATGCCCTGGCCGTCGAGCGTGTTGAAGGTCTTGAACTCGCTGCCGTCTTCAAGGAAGTACAGGCGCCCGTCGGTGAGCACACCGTCGACGTCGAACACAGCCAGTTTGATCGCTTTGCCGCGTTGCAGCAGATCGTTGCTCATTACATGACTCCTGCGCGCAGCAGATCGGAGAGGTTGAAGGCGCCGATCGGGCGATCCTCCTCGTCGACGACTACCAGGGCGTTGATTCGATGGTCTTCCATGATTTTCAGGGCTTCGGCGGCGAGCATGTCGGGCCGGGCGGTCTTGCCGTGGGCGGTCATCACCTGATCGATGGTGGCGCTGCGGATGTCGATCGCGCGATCCAGGGTGCGGCGCAAATCACCGTCGGTGAAGATCCCGGCGAGCTTGCCATCGGCTTCAATAATAGCGGTCATGCCCAGCCCCTTGCGGGTCATTTCCATCAGCGCGTCCTTGAGCAGGGTACCTCGTTGTACCTGCGGCAGCTCCTGTCCAGCGTGCATGACGTTTTCGACTTTCAGCAGCAGGCGACGGCCAAGGGCGCCGCCGGGATGCGAGAAGGCAAAATCTTCAGCGGTGAAACCACGCGCTTCCAGCAAGGCCACGGCGAGGGCATCGCCCATGACCAGCGCTGCAGTAGTAGAAGAGGTCGGCGCCAGATTCAACGGACAGGCTTCGTGCTCGACATGCACATTGAGATTGACCTCGGCAGCCTTCGCCAATGGCGACTGCGGATTGCCGGTGACGCTGATCAGCTGGATACCCAGGCGTTTGATCAATGGCAGCAGCGTCACGATTTCATTGGTCGAGCCAGAGTTCGACAGGGCCAGAATCACATCGTCGCGGGTGATCATACCCATGTCGCCGTGGCTGGCTTCGGCCGGATGCACGAAAAACGCCGGGGTGCCGGTGCTGGCCAGGGTGGCGGCGATCTTGTTGCCGATGTGCCCGGATTTGCCCATGCCGACCACGACCACGCGGCCCTTGCTGGCCAGAATCATCTCGCAAGCGCGTACGAAATCGGCGTCGATATGGGCCATCAAGCCTTGGACGGCTTCCACTTCGAGGCGGATGGTGCGTTGTGCCGATTGAATCAGGTCGCGGGTTTTGCTCATGTCAGAATCGTATGGGCCGATGAAAAGGCGGCGATTATAGCGGTTATGTGGCAAAGCCTCACGCAAGTTCGACGTGCTTTGTCATTACTGGTTACCAAAACCCTCTGAAACTCGCTCGGGCCCTCTTCAGTCGGCGATCTTGGCCGGGTTCTCGCTTGGGCGCTCAGCCTTTGCAGTGATATAGTTCGCCGCCAGTTCGGCCTGCCCGGGATGCAGGTGTTTCCGAGGAAAGTCTGGCATCCCAGTGAGAGGCTGCATCGCAAGGAGTTTAGATGAGTGCCGATAACGCCTACGCGGTCGAGCTGAAGGGAGTCTCCTTCAAGCGCGGTGCGCGGAGCATTTTCAATAACGTCGATATCCGCATCCCGCGCGGCAAGGTCACCGGCATCATGGGGCCTTCCGGCTGCGGCAAGACCACGCTGCTGCGCCTGATGGGCGCGCAGTTGCGGCCGTCCGGCGGCGAAGTCTGGGTCAACGGGCAGAACCTGCCGACGCTGTCGCGCAGCGATCTGTTCGATGCGCGCAAGCACATGGGCGTGCTGTTTCAGAGCGGTGCGCTGTTCACTGACCTTGATGTGTTCGAGAACGTGGCCTTTCCGCTGCGGGTGCACACGCAACTGCCGGAAGACATGATCCGCGACATCGTCCTGCTGAAATTGCAGGCCGTGGGCCTGCGTGGCGCCATCGAGCTGATGCCGGACGAACTGTCCGGCGGCATGAAGCGCCGCGTGGCGCTGGCCCGGGCGATTGCCCTCGATCCGCAGATTCTCATGTACGACGAGCCCTTCGTGGGCCAGGACCCGATCGCCATGGGCGTGTTGGTGCGCCTGATCCGCCTGCTCAACGATGCTCTGGGCATCACCAGCATCGTGGTTTCGCACGATCTGGCGGAAACCGCGAGCATTGCCGACTACATCTATGTAGTGGGCGATGGTCAGGTGCTGGGCCAAGGCACACCGGATGAGCTGATGAATTCCGATGATCCGCGTATCCGCCAGTTCATGACCGGTGATCCCGATGGCCCGGTGCCGTATCACTTTCCAGCGACGGATTACCGCGCAGATCTTCTGGGGAAGCGTTGATGCGCAGAATTTCATTGATGGAACGCGTGCGTCGGTTCGGCGAATCGGCGATCGACGCGGTCGCGGTGTTTGGTCGAGCGACCCTGTTCCTGTTTCACGCCCTGCTGGGCCGTGGCGGTATCAGCGGTGGTTTCGGCCTGCTGGTCAAGCAGCTGCATTCGGTCGGCGTCATGTCGCTGGTGATCATCGTGGTCTCCGGCATTTTCATCGGCATGGTCCTGGCGTTGCAGGGCTTCAGCATTCTTTCCAGCTATGGTTCAGAGCAGGCGGTGGGGCAGATGGTCGCCCTGACGCTGCTGCGTGAACTGGGGCCGGTGGTCACCGCCTTGCTGTTTGCCGGGCGCGCCGGTTCGGCATTGACCGCCGAGATCGGCAACATGAAATCCACCGAGCAGTTGTCCAGCCTGGAAATGATCGGTGTCGATCCGCTCAAGTACATCATTGCCCCGCGCCTGTGGGCCGGCTTCATTTCCCTGCCGGTGCTGGCGATGATCTTCAGCGTCGTCGGCATCTGGGGCGGTTCGTGGGTGGCAGTCGACTGGCTGGGCGTTTATGAAGGCTCGTACTGGGCGAACATGCAGAACAGCGTGAACTTCACCAGTGACGTGCTCAATGGCGTGATCAAAAGTGTCGTTTTCGCCTTCGTCGTGACCTGGATCGCCGTATTCCAAGGCTATGACTGTGAGCCCACTTCCGAGGGGATCAGTCGTGCCACCACCAAGACCGTGGTGTTTGCCTCGCTGGCAGTGCTCGGCCTGGACTTTATTCTGACCGCTTTGATGTTTGGAGATTTCTGATGCAAAACCGCACCCTGGAAATCGGTGTCGGCCTGTTCCTGCTGGCAGGGATTCTGGCTTTGCTGCTGCTCGCCTTGCGCGTCAGCGGCCTGTCTCCGACTTCGTCCACCGACACTTACAAGTTGTATGCATATTTCGACAATATCGCCGGTCTGACGGTCAGAGCCAAAGTGACCATGGCCGGTGTGACCATCGGCAAGGTCACCGCTATCGATCTGGATCGCGACAGCTTCACCGGTCGGGTCACGCTGCAAGTGGATAAAAAGGTCGACAACCTGCCGGTCGATTCCACAGCGTCTATCCTGACCGCGGGTCTGCTGGGCGAGAAATACATCGGTATCAGCGTCGGCGGTGAAGACACCCAGTTGAAAGACGGTGGAACCATCCATGACACGCAGTCGTCACTGGTACTGGAAGACCTGATCGGTAAATTCCTGCTCAATACCGTTAGCAAAGACGCCAAATGAGGAGCTTTTGAATGATCTCTATCTTGCGACGTGGCCTGTTGGTGTTGCTCGCGGCCCTGCCGTTGATGGCTAACGCTGCACCGGGGCAATCGGCTCATGACCTGATTCAGGACACCACGAACCGGATGCTTGCCGATTTGCAGGCGAACAAAGAGAAGTACAAGCAGGATCCGCAGGATTTCTATGCGGCGCTGAACAACATTGTCGGTCCGGTGGTGGATGCCGAGGGCATCTCCAAAAGCATCATGACCGTGAAGTATTCGCGCAAGGCCACGCCTGAGCAGATGCAGCGCTTTCAGGAAAACTTCAAGCGCGGTCTGTTCCAGTTCTACGGCAACGCTCTGCTGGAATACAACAACCAGGGTATTACCGTTGACCCGGCCAAAGACGAATCGGGCGAGCGCACCAGCGTCAACATGACCGTCAAGGGCAGCAACGGCGCGATCTATCCGGTGCAATACACGCTTGAGAAGATCAGCGGCGAGTGGAAACTGCGCAACGTGATCATCAACGGCATCAATATCGGCAAGCTGTTCCGTGACCAGTTCGCCGACGCCATGCAACGCAATGGCAACGATCTGGACAAGACCATCGATGGCTGGGCCGGTGAAGTCGCCAAGGCCAAGCAGGAAACCGACAAAGCCGCCGCGAAGCCAGCGCAATGAGTGAGGCGGCAGTTCGTATGAGTGATGTCGACGAGCTGGTGCTCAGCGGCGTGCTGGATTACCGCACCGGGCCCGACCTGCGCAAGGAAGGGCAGGCGCTGATCAAGTCGAGCAAGGCATCGGCGCTGGTCATCGATTGTTCGGCGGTGCAGAAGTCCAGCAGCGTCGGCCTGTCGTTGCTGCTGTGCTTCATGCGTGATGCGCAGGCGGCCGGCAAGGCCGTCAGCATTCGTGCGATGCCTGACGACATGCGTGAAATCGCTCAGGTCAGTGAATTGACCGAGCTGTTGGCGCAACCCTGAACCATCATCTATAAAGAAGCCCCCCGTCAGAGTCCTGCGTTGCGGGGTTCGCAGGCGCGGGGCTTTTTTGTATGATGTCCGACCCGTGCGCACAGGGCGCCGATTGAGGTTGAGCATGCAGGCCGTAGAAGTGAAGAGCTTCCTTGAAGGAAAGCTGCCAGGAACGCTGGTAGAAGTTGAGGGCGAAGGCTGCAACTTCCAGCTGAACGTGATTAGCGATGAACTGGCGGCGTTGAGCCCGGTGAAGCGTCAGCAGCAGGTCTATGCCCATTTGAACCCATGGATCACCGATGGCAGCATCCATGCGGTCACTATGAAATTTTTCAGCCGCGCGGCCTGGGCCGAGCGCACCTGAGCCCTAGGGCGTCGAGATACTAATGGATAAATTGATTATTACCGGTGGCGCTCGTCTTGATGGCGAGATCCGCATTTCCGGCGCGAAGAACTCCGCCCTGCCGATTCTGGCCGCGACCTTGCTGTGCGATGGCCCGGTCACCGTCGGCAACCTGCCGCACCTGCACGACATCACCACCATGATCGAGCTGTTCGGGCGCATGGGCATTGAGCCGGTGATCGACGAGAAGCTCAGCGTCGAAATCGACCCGCGCACCATCAAGACCCTGATCGCGCCGTACGAACTGGTGAAAACCATGCGTGCGTCGATCCTGGTACTGGGCCCGATGGTCGCGCGTTTCGGTGAAGCTGAAGTCGCGCTGCCTGGCGGTTGCGCCATCGGTTCGCGTCCGGTCGATCTGCACATCCGCGGTCTGGAAGCCATGGGCGCGGTCATCGACGTCGAAGGCGGCTACATCAAGGCCAAGGCGCCTGAAGGTGGCCTGCGCGGCGCGCACTTCTTCTTCGACACCGTCAGCGTGACCGGTACCGAAAACATCATGATGGCCGCTGCACTGGCCAAGGGCCGCAGCGTGTTGCAGAACGCCGCGCGCGAGCCTGAAGTGGTCGACCTGGCGAACTTCCTCAATGCCATGGGCGCCAAGGTTTCCGGCGCCGGCACCGACACCATCACCATCGATGGCGTCGAGCGTCTGGGTTCGGCTTTCTACAAGGTCATGCCTGACCGTATCGAAACCGGCACCTACCTGGTCGCCGCTGCCGTGACCGGTGGCCGCGTGAAGGTCAAGGACACCGATCCGACCATCCTCGAAGCGGTGCTGGAAAAGCTGCGTGAGGCCGGTGCGGAAATCACCTGCGGTGAAGACTGGATCGAGCTGAACATGCACGGCAAGCGCCCGAAAGCGGTCAACGTGCGCACTGCGCCGTACCCGGCGTTCCCGACCGACATGCAGGCGCAGTTCATCTCGCTCAACGCCATTGCCGAAGGTACTGGTGCGGTGATCGAGACGATCTTCGAAAACCGTTTCATGCACGTGTACGAGCTGCACCGCATGGGCGCGCACATCCAGGTTGAAGGCAACACCGCGATCGTCACCGGTATCGAGAAGCTCAAGGGCGCGCCAGTCATGGCTACCGACCTGCGCGCGTCGGCCAGCCTGGTGATCTCGGCGCTGGTTGCCGAAGGCGACACGCTGATCGACCGCATCTACCACATCGACCGTGGTTACGAGTGCATCGAAGAAAAACTGCAAATGCTGGGTGCCAAGATCCGCCGCGTTCCGGGCTGATCGCTGCATCGGGACACAGGGACGTGTCCACTGAATTCGTTTCGAGTCGAGGGTGTACGCACCCTCGATGTATGTCCGGCGCCGATTGCGACCGGGCATGAGTACCTTGATAAGGACTGACGTTTCCCATGTTGACCATCGCACTGTCCAAGGGCCGCATCCTTGACGACACCCTGCCGCTTCTCGCTGAAGCGGGCATCGTGCCGACCGAGAATCCGGACAAGAGCCGCAAGCTGATCATTCCCACGACCCAGGACGACGTGCGTCTGCTGATCGTGCGTGCCACCGACGTGCCGACCTATGTCGAGCATGGCGCGGCCGACCTCGGCGTCGCCGGTAAGGACGTGCTGATGGAATACAGCGGCCAGGGCCTGTACGAGCCGCTGGACCTGCAGATCGCCCAGTGCAAGCTGATGACCGCCGGCAAGATCGGCGCGGCCGAGCCCAAGGGCCGTCTGCGCGTGGCGACCAAGTTCGTCAACGTTGCCAAGCGTTATTATGCCGAGCAGGGCCGTCAGGTCGACATCATCAAGCTGTACGGCTCGATGGAGCTGGCGCCGCTGATCGGGCTGGCCGACAAGATCATCGACGTGGTCGACACCGGTAACACCCTGCGCGCCAACGGCCTGGAACCCCAGGAACTGATCGCCACGATCAGCTCGCGTCTGGTGGTCAACAAGGCTTCAATGAAAATGCAGCACGCCCGAATCCAGGCGTTGATCGACACCCTGCGCAACGCAGTGGAATCGCGACACCGCGGCTGATCTACCTGCGCGGCCCGAGGCCGCGCCGTCTATCCGCCTCATAGCCAGAATTCTCAGGTGCCCAAGCGGATCGAATGCTAGTTTCGGGCGCCTGAGTTATTTGCCATTCCTATGAGGCTCTCGCTATGACCGCAACCACTGCAATTCGCCGACTCAACGCTGCTGACCCGGATTTCGCGCATCATCTGGATCATCTGCTGAGCTGGGAAAGTGTGTCTGACGACTCGGTCAATCAGCGCGTGCTCGACATCATCAAGGCTGTGCGCGAGCGCGGTGACGCGGCGCTGGTCGAATTCACCCAGAAGTTCGACGGTCTTGAAGTCGCCTCGATGGCCGACCTGATCCTGCCGCGCGAGCGCCTTGAACTGGCTTTGACCCGCATCACTGTGCCGCAACGCGAGGCCTTGGAAAAAGCCGCCGCCCGCGTGCGCAGCTATCACGAAAAACAGAAGCAGGATTCCTGGAGCTACACCGAGGCTGACGGCACGGTGCTCGGCCAGAAAGTCACGCCGCTGGATCGTGCCGGCCTGTACGTGCCGGGCGGCAAGGCCTCGTATCCGTCGTCGGTATTGATGAACGCGATTCCGGCCAAGGTGGCCGGCGTGACCGAAGTGGTCATGGTCGTGCCGACCCCGCGCGGTGAAATCAACGAGCTGGTGCTGGCCGCTGCCTGCATCGCCGGTGTCGACCGCGTGTTCACCATCGGCGGCGCGCAAGCGGTTGCCGCACTGGCTTATGGCACCGAAAGCGTGCCGCGTGTCGACAAGGTTGTCGGCCCGGGCAATATCTATGTAGCCACGGCCAAGCGCCATGTGTTCGGCCAGGTCGGCATCGACATGATCGCCGGCCCTTCGGAAATCCTCGTGGTCTGCGACGGCCAGACTGATCCGGACTGGATCGCCATGGACCTGTTCTCCCAGGCCGAGCACGACGAAGACGCGCAAGCGATTCTGGTCAGCCCCGACGCCGAGTTCCTCGACAAGGTGGCCGCGAGCATCGATAAATTGCTGCCGACCATGGACCGCGCGACCATCATCGAAACTTCGATCAATGGCCGTGGTGCGCTGATTCAGGTGAGCGACATGGCCCAAGCCATCGAAGTCGCCAACCGCATTGCCCCGGAACACCTGGAATTGTCGGTCGCTGATCCACAAGCCTGGCTGCCGCAGATTCGTCACGCCGGTGCGATCTTCATGGGCCGCCACACTTCCGAAGCGTTGGGCGATTACTGTGCCGGTCCGAACCACGTGTTGCCGACTTCCGGCACCGCGCGGTTCTCCTCGCCGCTGGGCGTCTACGACTTCCAGAAGCGCTCGTCGATCATCTTCTGCTCCGAGGCCGGCGCTTCCGAGCTGGGCAAAACAGCATCGGTACTGGCCCGTGGCGAATCGCTGAGCGCCCACGCACGCAGCGCCGAATACCGCATCAAAGACCAAGACTTTCTGAAAGGGCAGGGGAACTGAGCGATGAGTAAATTCTGGAGCCCGTTCGTCAAGGATCTGGTGCCCTACGTGCCGGGCGAACAGCCGAAGCTGACCAAACTGGTCAAGCTCAATACCAACGAAAATCCGTATGGCCCGTCGCCAAAAGCACTGGCGGCGATGCAAGCCGAGCTCAACGACAACCTGCGCCTGTACCCGGACCCGAACAGTGATCTGCTGAAAAACGCCGTGGCCGAATACTACGGCGTGCAAACCAGTCAGGTGTTCCTCGGCAACGGTTCGGACGAAGTGCTTGCGCACATCTTCCACGGCTTGCTGCAACACGATCAGCCGCTGCTGTTCCCGGACATCAGCTACAGCTTCTATCCGGTCTACTGCGGTCTGTACGGGATTGAATTCGATGCGGTGCCGCTGGATGCGCAGTTCCAGATCAATCCGGCCGACTACGCCAAACCGAATGGCGGGATCATTTTTCCCAACCCGAACGCCCCGACCGGCTGCCTGCTGGCGCTGGACGCGGTCGAGCAAATCCTCAAGGCCAGTCCTGATTCGGTCGTAGTCGTGGATGAGGCGTACATCGACTTCGGCGGCGAGACGGCGATCAGTCTGGTGGACCGCTATCCGAATCTGCTGGTGACGCAGACGCTGTCCAAGTCACGCTCGCTGGCCGGCCTGCGTGTCGGTCTGGCGGTAGGGCATCCGGACCTGATCGAAGCGCTGGAGCGGATCAAGAACAGCTTCAACTCTTATCCACTGGATCGTCTGGCGATTGTCGGCGCGGCGGCGGCTTTTGCCGATCGCGAGTATTTCGACAAGACCTGTCGTCAGGTGATCGAGAGCCGCGAATGGGTGGTGGCGCAGTTACAGGCTAAAGGCTTTGAAGTGCTGCCGTCGGCGGCCAACTTCATCTTCGCTCGCCACCCGCAGCATGATGCGGCGGGTCTGGCGGCCAAGCTGCGCGAGCAGGGCGTGATCGTGCGGCACTTCAAGCAGGAGCGGATTGCGCAGTTCTTGCGGATATCGGTGGGGACGCCTGAGCAGAATCAGGCGTTGATCAGCGGCCTTGGCGACCTCTAAAAGCAAAAGCCCCTCGCCCTAGCCCTCTCCCGGAGGGAGAGGGGACTGAATGGGGAATATTGCAGAATTTCACCGACCTGAATTTGGTTTACCGATCCATAATCGACTCGGTCTTTCAGGTCGATGTATCCCGCAAGACAACTCGGTCGGCTCCCTCTCCCTCTGGGAGAGGGCTGGGGTGAGGGTGTGCTTTTATTCGTGATGCGGCTCGCCAAGGAATGTCAGCGAACTGAACAACCCACGACTATCCACATCAGCGCTGCCCTTCACCGGCGCTTCAACCTGCGCCGCAATCACATTCAACCCTTCATTACGCACCAGCACCTGCGCACGCCCATCCTTGTCGGTCTCGGTGCTCAGGGTGTTTGGCGCGCTGCGATAGTCGCCATACAACTTCACCCCCGCCGCCGGTTTGCCATCGAGCAGCACCCGCACCGGTAACGATTTACCCGGCCCGACGGTCAGCGGATCGACCTCCGGCAGGATGAGCAGTTTGATTTGGTCAAGCTTCGGCAACTTCGCCCCCGGCTGATAGATCGCCAGACTGTACTTGAACGTCTGCGTGGCCTCGGTGGCGCCGGGCACTTTGCTGCGTCCTTCGTTGATCCACTTCTTGTCCGCCGTCTGCGACCACATGCCGTTGTTCAGCGCCACGGCCAGCACCGCCGGCGGCTTCAATGGTTTCAAACGGGCATGATCGGCCAGGCGCTCGACGCTGACCGGGATCATTTTGCCGCTTGCGTCATAAGCCCAGGCACCGCTGATTTTCTGCGCCTTGAAGGCGTTGTCTTCGGCGCCGTGGCCGTAGATCACTTCGATGTTGCCGCGTCGCTCCTCTGTCCACAGGCCGTGCGCCGACACCTGACCGGTGAATAGCGCAGCGAGGAGCAGAAGGGATTTGCCGTAGTGCATGGTGACGTCCTTTTACAGGTTGAGTGTCAGGCTGACGGTGAAATTGCGTGGCTCGCCGGGATTGACCCAGTAGTTGCTGTAGGAGCGCTCGTAGTATTTTTCGTCGAAGATGTTGTTCAGGTTCAGGCCGAGCGTGACGTTGTCGCTGGCCTTGTAATGCGCGAGCAAGTCGACGGTCTGGTAGGCCGGCAATTCGAAGTCGCTGCCGGATTCGCCCGAGCGATCGCCGACGTAGGTGAACGCTGCGCCGACGTCTGAACCGCGCAGACGGCCATCCTGAAATTCATACACACCCAGCAGACTGCCGCTGCGTTTGGCCACGCCGAGGATGCGGCTGCCGGTGGGAATGGTCGCGTCACCCTTGGTCACCTCGGCGTCGATGTAGGCGAAGGCGCCGATGACCCGTATCGCGTCGGTCACCTGGCCGCTCACTTGCCAATCGAAACCCTGACTGCGTGCCTTGCCCATGGCGCGGCTGGTGTCGGTGCCCGGATCGAGGGCGAGAACGTTTTCCTTGTCGATGTGGAAGAAGGCGAGGGTGCTGCTCACCCGCTCATCAAACAGCTCGTTCTTGATCCCCACTTCGTAACCGACGCCTTCTTCCGGATCGAAGGATTTGCCGGAAGCATCCAGGCCGTTGTTCGGTTTGAACGAGGTCGAGGCGTTGGCGAACAGGCCGGTATTAGGCGTGAGCTGATAGAGCAGGCCGGCGCGTTGAGTCAGTGCGTCGTGGCGCTGCTGGCTTTTGGCGTTGCGGCTGTGATCGTCGATGCGCTGATCGAAATGCTCGAAGCGCGCGCCGACCATGCCGCGCAGCTTGTCGGTGAAGATGATCTGGTCCTGCAGATTCAGCGCATGACTTTCGACGTGTTCGAAGAAGTCGGTGCCCGAGCGTGCGCCGTTGGGTTTAGGCTGACCGTAAACCGGCTTATAGATGTCGATGGCGTAGGGGCCGCCAGCAATGGTGGTGACGCGTTCGTCCTTGCGGTAATTCTCGTACTCGGTGCCGATCAGCAATTCATGCTGCCACGGGCCGAGGTCGAACAGACCGCGCAGTTCCAGTTGGGTGATGCTGTCGTGCCAACTCGTGTCGCGTTCGCGCAAGCGGCGGTTGACCGTGTGGCCGTCGGCGTTCAGCGGTCGTGCTTCGGAAGCGTCGCCCCAGAGCTTGCCTTCCTTGTAGTGACTGGCCAGGCGCAGCTTCCAGCTGTCGTTCAGATGGTGTTCAAGAGTGGCCTGGAGCAAGTTGTTGTGGTTATCGATGTTGCCGTCGTTGGGTTCGCCCAAGAACGTCGAGCGCGATACGCCGCTCCATTTGTTGTTCGGCGCCACGACGCCACGATCGAACGTCGAGTTGTGACGGACGATTTCGCTTTCCACCAGCAGTGAGGTGTCCGGGTTCAACTGCCAACTGATCGAAGGCGCGACGAAGACCCGCTGGCTGTCGACGTGGTCGCGAAAGCTTTTGTTGTCTTCTACGGCGAAGTTGATGCGCGTGAGCACATTGCCCTGATCATCGAGGGGCGTGTTGACGTCCAGCGCGGTGCGATAGCGGTCCCAACTGCCGGCGCTGGTTTGCACAGTGGTGAACGCTTCGGGCTGCGGCTTCTTGGTGACGATGTTCACCGTGCCGCCCGGATCTCCCCGGCCGTAAAGGCTGGCGGCCGGGCCTTTGAGCACTTCGATGCGCTCGATGTTCGCTGCATCCGGCGTGCTCGGGTAACCGCGATTGGCGCTGGAGCCGTCCTTGTAGAACTCCGAAGTGGTGAAGCCGCGCACGCTGTATTCGTACAGGGTCAGGCCGCCGAAGTTGTTCTGCTTCGACACGCCGCCGGCAAAATCCAGCGCGCGTTCAACGCTGGTGCTGCCCAGATCCGAGAGCACACTGGCCGGGACTACGCTGATGGCTTGCGGGATATCGCGAATCGCTGTGTCGGTTTTGGTCGCACTGGCCGAGCGAGTCGCGCGATAACCGCTGACCGGGCCGGTGGGTGATTCGTAGTCGGAAGTGACGCTGATGGCTTCCAGCTCAACGGGCTGCGGCTCATCAGCGAAGGCGGGGTCGCAGAGCAAACCCAGAGTCAGGCCCAACAGCGAGGCCTTTTTGCGAGACGACATGTTATGTTGTTCCAATTGCTAGAATTGAAACAATATAACATGCCTGTTGAGAATGTCTGTTATTCGCGCCGCTGGCGCGAAAACATTTTTACTCTTCTTTTTCTTTCACCGGTGCCGGCGGTGGACGCAGGCCGATTTCAGCGGTCAGCTTCAGCTCCTTGCCGTTGCGCATGACCTGAATCGTCACCTTGTCGGTCGGCTTGATCCGCGCCACCTGGTTCATCGAGCGGCGACCATCGCCGGCCGGCTCGCCATCGATGCTCAGAATCACATCGCCCAATTGCAGGCCGGCTTTCTGCGCCGGGCCGTGACGGAAGATCCCCGCGACGACAATCCCCGGACGCCCGGACAAGCCAAACGACTCCGCCAGTTCCTGAGTCAGCGGTTGCACTTCGATGCCCAGCCAGCCACGAATCACCTGGCCGTGCTCGATGATCGACTTCATCACTTCCATCGCCAGTTTCACCGGGATGGCAAAACCGATGCCTTGCGAGCCGCCGGATTTGGAAAAGATCGCCGTGTTGATACCGGTGAGGTTGCCGTTGGCATCGACTAGCGCACCGCCGGAGTTGCCCGGGTTGATCGCCGCATCGGTCTGGATGAAGTCTTCGTAGTTGTTCAGGCCCAACTGATTACGGCCGGTGGCGCTGATGATGCCCATGGTCACGGTCTGGCCGACGCCGAACGGGTTGCCGATGGCCAGCGCGACGTCACCGATGCGAATGCTGTCGGAGCGGCCGACGGTGATTGCCGGCAGGTTTTTCAGATCGATTTTAAGGACAGCAAGGTCGGTTTCCGGATCGCTGCCGATCACCCGCGCGAGTGTTTCGCGACCATCCTTCAGCGCCACGACAATCTGGTCGGCGCCGCTGGTGACGTGGTTGTTGGTAAGGATGTAGCCTTCCGGGCTCATGATCACCCCGGAACCCAGGCTCGATTCCATGCGCTTCTGTTTCGGCGAGTTATCACCGAAGAAGCGGCGGAACTGCGGATCCTCGAACAAGGGATGCGCCGGTTTGTTGATGACCTTGGTGGTGTACAGGTTGACCACCGACGGCGCGGCGATGCCCACCGCATCCGCATAGGACACCGGCCCCTGCTGCACGATCGTGGTCTGAGGGGCCTGTTGCAGATTGACGTCGAGGCTCGGCAGCCCGACCCACTCGGGGTAACGCTGAATAATCAACAGAGCGATAAGCACACCGGCCAACAGCGGCCAGCCAAAAAAACGCAGCGCCTTGAGCATTAAGCACGTTCCTGGAAAGGTTGCAGGCGAGGTCAGACCGCCCATAATGTCGCGCATTATACGAGGCCGCGCGCGCCTCTGAACGGGATATTTAGGAGTCTTTCATGGCCGTTGCCCTCAGCACCCTCGTCGAAGAAGCCGACCGTTACCTGGGCAGTGCGAAAATTGCCGATTATTGCCCCAACGGATTGCAGGTCGAAGGCCGCCCGCAGGTGATGCGTATCGTCAGCGGCGTCACCGCCAGCCAGGCTTTACTGGACGCGGCCGTGGAAGCCGAGGCCGACCTGATCCTGGTCCACCACGGTTATTTCTGGAAAGGCGAAAACCCTTGCGTCACCGGCATGAAACAGCGCCGCTTGAAAACCTTGCTCAAGCACGACATCAGTCTGCTCGCCTATCACCTGCCGCTGGATCTGCACCCGGACGTCGGCAACAACGTGCAACTGGCGCGTCAGCTCGACATCACTGTCGAAGGGCCGCTCGACCCGAGCAATCCGAAAGTCGTCGGGCTGGTCGGCTCACTGAATGAGCCAATGACTGCGCGGGATTTCGCGCGCAAGGTGCAGGAAGTCATGGGCCGCGAGCCGCTGCTGATCGAAGGCAGCGGCATGATCCGCCGCGTCGGCTGGTGCACCGGCGGTGGCCAGGGCTATATCGACCAGGGCGTGGCGGCGGGTGTCGACCTGTTCATCAGTGGCGAGGCCTCCGAGCAGACTTTCCACAGTGCGCGGGAAAACGACATCAGCTTCATCGCCGCCGGCCACCACGCCACCGAGCGCTATGGCGTACAGGCGCTGGGTGAGTATCTGGCGAAGCGCTTTGCCCTTGAGCACATCTTCATCGACATCCCGAACCCGATCTGAGCTCACCGCAAACTCCTGTGGGAGCGAGCCTGCTTGCGAAGGCCTCAGACCTTCAATACAAAGGTGCCTGACAATCCGCTTTCGCGAGCAGGCTCGCTCCCACATTCGGCCCTGACGGGCCGAACTGGCAGGCATATTCATATACCCTTTCGATCTAGTTGGCGTCCTGATTAGAAGAGGTCGCTGTGCTAGGATTCCTCGCTCGAACACGGCCCGCTGGCCGTTCATAAGAAAGCTTTCGTGAGTAGCCATGGTCGACAAACTGACGCATCTGAAACAGCTGGAGGCGGAAAGCATCCACATCATCCGCGAGGTGGCCGCCGAGTTCGATAACCCGGTGATGCTGTACTCCATCGGTAAAGACTCCGCCGTGATGCTGCACCTGGCACGCAAGGCGTTCTTCCCGGGCAAACTGCCGTTTCCGGTGATGCACGTCGACACCCGCTGGAAATTCCAGGAAATGTACAAGTTCCGCGACAAGATGGTCGAAGACTTGGGCCTGGACCTGATCACCCACATCAACCCCGATGGCGTGGCGCAGAACATCAACCCGTTCACCCACGGCAGCGCCAAGCACACCGACATCATGAAAACCGAAGGCCTGAAACAGGCACTCGACAAGCATGGTTTCGATGCAGCGTTCGGCGGCGCCCGTCGCGATGAAGAGAAATCCCGCGCCAAAGAGCGCGTGTACTCGTTCCGCGACAGCAAGCACCGCTGGGACCCGAAAAACCAGCGTCCAGAGCTGTGGAACGTCTACAACGGCAAGGTCAACAAGGGCGAATCCATCCGTGTGTTCCCGTTGTCGAACTGGACCGAGCTGGACATCTGGCAGTACATCTATCTCGAAGGCATCCCGATTGTGCCGCTGTACTTTGCCGCCGAACGCGAAGTGATCGAGAAGAACGGCACGCTGATCATGATCGACGACGAGCGCATCCTCGAGCACCTGTCCGATGAAGACAAAGCGCGCATCGTGAAAAAGAAAGTGCGGTTCCGCACCCTTGGCTGCTACCCGTTGACGGGCGCGGTGGAGTCCGAGGCCGAAAGCCTGACGGACATCATTCAGGAAATGCTCCTGACGCGAACTTCCGAGCGCCAGGGCCGGGTCATCGACCACGATGGCGCAGGCTCGATGGAAGACAAAAAACGTCAAGGCTATTTCTAAGGGGCTGTCATGTCGCATGTTTCTGATTTGATCAGCGAGGACATCCTCGCCTACCTAGGCCAGCACGAACGTAAAGAGCTGCTGCGCTTTTTGACCTGCGGTAACGTCGATGACGGCAAGAGCACCCTGATCGGGCGCCTGCTGCACGACTCGAAAATGATCTACGAAGATCACCTCGAAGCGATCACCCGCGATTCGAAGAAAGTCGGCACCACCGGTGACGACATCGATCTGGCGTTGCTGGTCGACGGTCTGCAGGCCGAGCGTGAGCAGGGCATCACCATTGATGTCGCCTACCGCTATTTCTCCACCGCCAAGCGCAAATTCATCATCGCCGACACCCCCGGCCATGAGCAGTACACCCGCAACATGGCCACCGGTGCGTCCACCTGTGACCTGGCGATCATTCTGGTCGACGCCCGTTACGGCGTGCAGACCCAGACCCGTCGCCACAGCTTCATCGCTTCCCTGCTGGGTATCAAACACATCGTCGTCGCCATCAACAAGATGGACTTGAAGGACTTCGACGAAGGCGTGTTCGAATCGATCAAGGCTGACTACCTGAAGTTCGCCGAAGGCTTGAAGATGAAGCCGACCAGCATGCACTTCGTGCCGATGTCTGCCCTCAAGGGCGACAACGTGGTGAACAAGTCCGAGCGCTCGCCGTGGTACACCGGCCAGTCGCTGATGGAAATCCTCGAGACTGTGGAAGTGGCGGGCGATCGCAACTTCACCGATCTGCGTTTCCCGGTGCAGTACGTCAACCGTCCGAACCTGAACTTCCGCGGTTTCGCCGGCACCCTGGCCAGCGGCATCGTGCACAAGGGCGACGAAGTCGTGGTGCTGCCGTCGGGCAAGAGCAGCCGGGTGAAGTCCATCGTCACTTTCGAAGGTGAGCTGGAACACGCAGGTCCCGGTCAGGCGGTAACGCTGACCATGGAAGACGAAATCGACATCTCCCGTGGCGACCTGTTGGTGCATGCCGACAACGTGCCGCCGGTGACCGACAGCTTCGAAGCGATGCTGGTTTGGATGGCTGAAGAGCCGATGCTGCCGGGCAAGAAATATGACATCAAACGCGCCACCAGTTACGTGCCGGGCTCGATCGCCAGCATCGTCAACAAGGTCGACGTCAACACGTTGGAAGAAGGCCCGGCGAGCGCGTTGCAGCTCAACGAAATCGGCAAGGTGAAGATCGCGCTCGACGCGCCGATCGCCCTCGACGGTTACGAAAGCAACCGCACCACCGGCGCGTTCATCGTCATCGATCGCTTGACCAACGGCACCGTTGGCGCTGGCATGATCGTCGCGCAGCCAGTGACGCACGGCACCGCCACGCATCACGGCAAACTGGCGCACGTGGCGACTGAAGAACGCGCCCAGCGCTTCGGCCAGCAACCAGCCACCGTGCTGTTCAGCGGCCTGTCCGGTGCGGGCAAAAGCACCTTGGCGTATGCGGTCGAGCGCAAGCTGTTCGACATGGGGCGCGCGGTGTTTGTACTCGATGGCCAGAATCTGCGTCATGATTTGAACAAAGGTCTGCCACAAGATCGCGCCGGGCGTACCGAGAACTGGCGTCGTGCCGCGCACGTGGCGCGTCAGTTCAACGAAGCGGGGCTGCTGACGCTGGCCGCGTTCGTTGCGCCGAGTGCCGAAGGTCGCGAGCAGGCCAAGGAACTGATCGGCAAGGATCGCTTGCTGACGGTCTATGTGCAGGCGTCGCCGACCGTGTGCGCCGAACGTGATCCGCAAGGTCTGTACGCCGCTGGCGGCGACAACATCCCGGGCGAATCCTTCCCGTACGATGTGCCGCTCAATGCCGACCTGGTGATCGACACGCAGTCGCTGAGCCTGGAAGAAAGCGTCAAGCAAGTGCTGGAGCTGTTGCGTCAGCGTGGCGCAATCTAAGGTAGAAGCAGCGACAGGCTTCTAGCTGCAAGCGGCAAGAAAAAGCCCGCCGGTGAGTGATCATCGGCGGGTTTTTTATTTCAGAGCGCTGCAATTAAAACTGTGGGAGCGAGCCTGCTCGCGAAAGCTTTATCTCATTCAACATCTTTGTATGCTGATCCACCGCTTTCGCGAGCAGGCTCGCTCCCACAGGGGGTTATTGGTGACCTGGAAATTCGCGGTGCATCTGCTCCAGCAACGCATCCTTGTCCAGCCACAGCTGATTGATCCAGCCCTGGAACTGCAATCGATACTCGCCGTCCTGATCGTAGTTCTTGCCGATGAAGGCCGGCGGGATTTTGATTTCTTCAAAATGCACCACCACATCGCGCACATTGCCGCAGAGCAAATCCCAGAACCCCGGACGCCCGGCCGGATAATGAATCGTCACATTGACGATTGATTCCAGCTGTTCGCCCATCGCATCGAGCACAAAGGCGATCCCGCCGGCCTTGGGCTTGAGCAGGTACTTGAACGGTGACTGCTGCTGCGCATGCTTGCCTGCGGTGAAGCGTGTGCCTTCGACGAAGTTGAAAATTCCCACCGGGTTATGCCGGAATTTCGCGCAGGTCTTGCGCGTGGTTTCTAAGTCCTTGCCTTTCTTCTCCGGGTGTTTTTCCAGGTACGCCTTGGAGTAGCGCTTCATGAACGGAAAGCCCAGCGCCCACCAGGCCAGGCCAATCACCGGCACCCAGATCAGCTCCTGCTTGAGGAAGAATTTCAGCGGTTGGATCTTGCGGTTGAGCACGTATTGCAGCACCAGAATATCCACCCAGCTCTGGTGGTTGCTGGTGATCAGGTACGAGTGCTGATAGTCGAGACCTTGCAGGCCGCTGAGGTGCCAGCGGGTGCGCCGTACCAGATTCATCCAGCCCTTGTTGTTGCTGATCCACGCCTCGTGGGTGTGGCTCATCAGCCAACCGGCGATGCGCTGGGTAAAGGCAAACGGCAAAGCCTTGACCAGCGCCACGCAGAACAGGAACGAGCACAGCAGAATCGTATTGAGCGCCAACAGCAGCGAGGCGATTACGCCGCGCACGGGTGCGGGTAGAAAATCCAGCATTTACACATCCATAGGTCGGTTGGCGGCTTGAATTGCGGTGAGCGCGATGGTGTAGACGATGTCATCGACTTGCGCGCCGCGCGGCAGGTCGTTCACCGGTTTGCGCAGGCCTTGCAGCATCGGCCCGAGGCTGACGCAATCGGCGCTGCGCTGCACGGCTTTGTGCGTGGTGTTGCCGGTGTTCAGATCGGGGAACACAAACACCGTGGCGCGCCCGGCGACCTGACTGTTCGGCGCCAGTTGCCGCGCCACGTCGGCGTTGGCGGCAGCGTCGTACTGCAACGGGCCGTCGATCAACAGCGAGTTTTGTTGCTCATGGGCGAGCAGAGTTGCCTCGCGGACTTTCTCGACTTCTTCACCGCGCGCCGATTCGCCGCTGGAGTAGCTGATCATCGCCACCCGTGGGGTAATGCCGAATGCGGCCGCCGAGTCAGCGCTTTGCAGGGCGATCTCGGCCAGTTCCGCGGCGCTCGGGTGCGGGTTCATCACGCAGTCGCCGTAGACCAGCACTTCTTCCGGAAAAAGCATGAAGAACACCGACGACACCAGCGTGCAGCCCGGTGCGGTCTTGATCAGTTGCAAGGCCGGGCGGATGGTGTTGGCGGTGGTGTTGATTACCCCGGAGACCAGGCCGTCGACCTCGTCCAGCGCAAGCATCATGGTGCCGATCACCACCGTGTCTTCCAGTTGCTGCTCAGCCATCGGAGCGTTGAGGCTTTTGCTCTTGCGCAGAGCGACCATCGGCTCGACGTAACGCTCGCGGATGTGGTCCGGGTCAAGGATTTCCAGACCCGGCGGCAGCACGATGCCTTGGGCGCGGGCGACCGCTTCGACGTCTTCGGGTTTGGCCAATAGCACGCAGCGGGCGATCCCGCGTTCCTGACAGATCGCCGCCGCTTGCACGGTGAACGGCTCGCTGCCTTCGGGCAGCACGATGCGCTTGTTCGCCGCTTGCGCGCGCTGGATCAATTGATAGCGGAACACTGCCGGCGACAGGCGCATCTCCCGAGGCGTACCGCAGCGCTGGTGCAGCCAGTTGGCGTCGAGGTGGCTGGCGACGAAATCGGTGATGATCTCCGCGCGCTCGCGGTCATCGATCGGGATTTCCTTGTTCAGGCCATTGAGCAGATTGGCGGTGTCGTACGAGCCGGTGCTCACCGACAACACCGGCAAACCGGCCTGCAACGCGCCCCGGCACAGGTCCATGATGCGCGGGTCGGGCAGGGTGTCGCTGGTCAGCAGCAGGCCGGCCAGCGGCACACCGTTGATCGCCGCAAGGCTGACGGCGAGGATGATGTCGTCGCGATCGCCCGGCGTCACCACCAGCACGCCGGGCTTGAGCAGCTCGACGGTGTTGCGCATGGTTCGTGCGCAAATGATGATTTTGCTCATGCGCCGGGTTTCGTAGTCGCCCGCGTTGAGCACTTGCGCGCCCATCAGGTCGGCGACGTCGCGGGTGCGCGGCGCATTGAGTTCCGGCTGAAACGGGATGCAGCCAAGCAAGCGGAAATCACCGCTGCGCAGCAACGGCGAATGTTCCTTCAGACGCGTGGCGAAGGCGTCCATGCTCTCGTCGGTCTTGACCTTGTTGAGGATCACCCCGAGGACCTTCGGATCCTTCGGGCCGCCGAACAATTGAGCCTGAAGCTCGACACGGCCAGAAAGCTCGGCGAGCACTTCGTTTTCCGGCGCCGAGACCAGAATCACCTCGGCATCCAGGCTCTTGGCCAGGTGCAGATTGACCCGCGCGGCGTAACTGGCGCTGCGGGTCGGCACCATGCCTTCTACCACCAGCACGTCTTTGCCGACCGCCGCTTGCTGATACAGGGCGATGATTTCTTCGAGCAATTCGTCGAGCTGACCGTCGCCGAGCATGCGTTCGACGTGCGCCAGCCCCAACGGCTGCGGCGGTTTCAGGCCATGGGTGCGCGCCACCAGTTCGGTGGAACGCTCAGGGCCAGTGTCGCCCGGATGTGGCTGGGCGATCGGTTTGAAGAAGCCGACTTTGAGACCGGCGCGTTCAAGCGTGCGCACCAGCCCGAGGCTGATGGAGGTCAGACCCACGCCAAAATCGGTGGGGGCGATAAAAAAAGTTTGCATGGGAATTCTCTATGCAAGGGTGTCAGCCTATGTCTGGCCGACTACCGAAATTCAGTCGCCAAGGTTAGCGCTAACCGAGCCTTGTGCACACCAACCGCAGGCAAAGGGTTGACCTGTTTTTTCAATACGTTGCGCCGGATCCAGGACCCAGGCGCGGGTTTGCCACGGCGGCTGGTGGCGCAGGTGCTGGGTGTGGCCACAGGAAAGCTCGACCACCCAATGGCCATCTTCGTCCTGATGGAAGCCGGTGATGGTCGAAACCCGTTTGTCCGGGTTGTGGTCGCTTTCACGCGATTGCTTCGCTAAACTTGGCCTTTCTATATTCTTATGCAAAAGGTCTCGCCCCATGCTGATCGCCGCCAATAAGGCTGTCTCCATCGACTATACCCTGACCAACGACGCTGGTGAGGTCATCGACAGCTCCGCCGGCGGCGCTCCGCTGGTTTACCTGCAAGGCGCAGGCAACATCATCCCGGGCCTGGAAAAAGCCCTTGAAGGCAAAGCTGTCGGCGACGAGCTGAAAGTAGCCGTTGAGCCGGAAGACGCTTACGGCGAATACGCCGCCGAGCTGGTCAGCACCCTGAGCCGCAGCATGTTCGAAGGCGTTGACGAGCTGGAAGTCGGCATGCAGTTCCACGCTTCGGCGCCGGACGGCCAGATGCAGATCGTCACCATCCGTGATCTGGACGGCGACGACGTCACCGTTGATGGCAACCACCCTCTGGCCGGTCAGCGCCTGAACTTCGAAGTGAAGATCGTTGATATCCGTGACGCCAGCCAGGAAGAAATCGCTCATGGTCACGTCCATGGCGAAGGTGGCCATCACCACTGATTTTCTGCGCTAAGCTTCGAGTACTGGAGAGGCGCCTGTGGGCGCCTTTTTAGTCCGCGGCTGTCCTTGGTGGCCTCGCCAAGTGGCTGTTTCGAGTAGAACACGAGAATCCTGGAGTTCGGCATGAGTGCTTTTCACGACCTTAAGTTGACAGCCCTGGATGGTCAGGAGCTACCGCTGGCGCCGTTCAAGGGCCAAGTCGTGCTGGTGGTCAACGTGGCCTCCAAATGCGGCTTGACCCCTCAGTACGCGGCACTGGAAAACCTCTACCAGCAATACAAAGATAAAGGCTTTGCTGTGCTGGGCCTGCCGTGCAACCAGTTTGCCGGTCAGGAGCCAGGCTCGGAGAAAGAAATCCAGGAGTTTTGCAGCCTCAACTATGGCGTGACCTTTCCGTTGTCGAGCAAGCTCGAAGTCAATGGCCACGAGCGGCATCAGTTGTATCGCCTGCTGGCGGGCGAGGGCGCCGAGTTTCCCGGTGACATCACCTGGAACTTCGAAAAGTTTCTGCTCGGCAAGGATGGCCGGGTGCTGGCGCGGTTCTCGCCGCGCACCGCGCCGGATGATCCGACAGTGATTGCCGCGATCGAAAAAGCCTTAGCCTGAATCAGAAAATCGCAGCATTGAGCTGCGATTTTTTTTGCCTGCCTTTTGACCCTTAATCATTCAGATCAATAGTGCTGTCACGCAAAGGACGTGGCGGATATTATCGCCGTCATATCGATTCATGCCTGTCGCCAACGTTTTCGTGGAGCCTCTCGATGCCTGTTCAAGCCCTGTTCAAACCGTTCCATCTCGGTGCCCTCGAACTGCCGACCCGCGTGGTCATGGCGCCAATGACCCGTTCGTTTTCGCCGGGCGGTGTGCCGAATTCCAAAGTCATTGAGTACTACCGTCGTCGTGCGGCCGCCGGGGTTGGTTTGATCATCACCGAAGGCACCACCGTCGGCCACATCGCGTCCAATGGCTATCCTAACGTGCCGCAATTTTTCGGTGATGCGCCGCTGGCCGGCTGGAAAAAAGTTGTCGACGCCGTGCACGCCGAGGGCGGCAAGATCGTCCCGCAACTGTGGCACGTCGGCAGCGTACGCCGCCTCGGCACCGAGCCGGACGCCAGCGTGCCGGGCTACGGTCCATCGGAAAAACTCAAGGATGGTCAGGTCGTGGTGCACGGCATGACCAAACAGGACATTCAGGACGTGATCGCCGCGTTCGCCCAGGCCGCCAAAGATGCGCAAAGCATCGGCATGGACGGTGTGGAAATCCATGGCGCCCACGGCTATCTGATCGACCAGTTCTTCTGGGAAGGCAGCAACCAGCGCAGCGACGAATACGGTGGCAGCCTGGCCAACCGTTCGCGTTTTGCCATCGAATTGATTCAAGCAGTGCGCGCAGCCGTCGGTGAGGGTTTCCCGATCATCTTCCGCTTCTCGCAATGGAAGCAGCAGGATTACACCGCGCGTCTGGTACAAACCCCCGAAGCGCTGGGCGAGTTTCTCAAGCCGCTGTCAGACGCTGGCGTGGACATTTTCCATTGCTCGACCCGACGCTTCTGGGAGCCGGAGTTCGACGGCTCGGATCTGAACCTCGCTGGCTGGACCCGCAAGCTGACCGGCAAACCGACCATCACCGTGGGCAGCGTCGGCCTGGACGGCGAGTTCTTGCAGTTCATGGTCAACACCGACAAGGTCGCGCAACCGGCCAGCCTGGAAAACCTGCTGGAGCGTCTGAACAAAGAAGAGTTCGACCTGGTAGCGGTGGGCCGTGCGCTGCTGGTCGATCCGGACTGGGCGCAGAAAGTCCGTGAAGGGCGTGAGCAGGACATTCTGCCGTTCAGTCGTGAGGCGTTGATGACCCTGGTCTAAGCTGCGCCAGTTCGAACCATTCGCGAACAGGCTCACTCCCACCTTCGACCGCATTCCATCTGAAAGAATGCAGTACCCATGTGGGAGCGAGCCTGCTCGCGAAAGCTGTTTCTAAGTCGCCGAAAATCTAAGGTTGTGTCTGCGCCCCAGGCACCACCAGCTCCCCCACACAAGCCCCACGCAAATAACCCTCGAACTGCTCGATAATCGCCGCCCAGCCCTGGCGACTGCCATGCTGCCGCGCATTCAGCCGCACACAGCGCAACCGCTCATCCTCCTCCAGTAACCACGCCGCCGCTTCGCAAAACGCCTGCTCATCGCCGGGCATGGCTGACACGCCGTTGTAGCCGTGGCGAATATGCTGCGCCGCGGCTGCCTGATCATAGGCAACGACGCCGAGTCCCGAAGCCAGGGCTTCCAGCACCACATTGCCGAAGGTTTCGGTCAGGCTGGGAAATACGAACAGATCTCCTGAGGCGTAGTGCGCCGCCAGGGCTTCTCCCCGCTGCGCGCCGCAGAAGATCGCCTCCGGCAGTTCTTTTTCCAGCGCCGAACGCTGCGGGCCATCTCCGACCACGATCAGCTTCAGATGGCGCTGTGGATAAGTTTCGCGCAGACCTTCAAAGCAGTGTTTGAGCAGGCCCAGATTTTTCTCCGGGGCGAGCCTTCCTACGTGGATGACCGCGATATCCGTCTCAGAGAGTCCCCATTGCTCACGCAACGCGGTCTGACGTTTGCTCGGATGAAACAACTGGCTGTCCACACCCCGCGACAACAACGCCAGCCGCTCGAAATGCCGCCGCTCCAGTTCCAGGCGCTGACTGACGCTCGGCACCAGAGTCATTGCCGAACGATTGTGAAACCAGCGCAGGTAATGAGTGAGCATCCGCGTCAGCAGACCGAGGCCGTACTGGCTGGTGTATTGCTGGAAGTTGGTGTGAAAACCGCTCACCACCGCAATCCCCAGGCGCCGTGCGGCGCGCAGTGCCGACAACCCGAGCGGGCCTTCCGTGGCGATGTACAGCACATCCGGCCGCTGGCGTTTCCAGCGGCGCAGCAGTTTATGCATCGACGACTGGCCCCATTGCAGTCCCGGATAGCCCGGTAGTGGCCATCCGCGACACAGCAACAGTGCATCGTCTTCGCTGCGTTGCGGATCGGTGGCCTGGCGCGGGCGCACGAGCTCTACCTGATGCCCACGTGTGCGCAAACCCTCGCACAAGCGGCCAAGGGTATTGGCCACGCCGTTGATTTCCGGTGGGAAGGTTTCGCTGATGAGGGTGATATGTAGAGCTGTCGTCATGACCTCAGTGTCGGCTGAGGCCATGTCGAGCTTGTTACGGTCGGATGATGGATTTGTGACGCGATCAGTGTTGGATCACCAGATTTTCGGCACCACGCTCGCGCACCCAGAACAACGTCGCCCCGGCTACCGCCGCCGGCATCATCAGGATGTTGACCACCGGAATCAGCAGCACCAGATAGACGATCCCGCCAAAACTCATGCTCTGCCAGCGCTTCTGCCGCAGCCAGGCCAGCATCTCGTTCCAGCCCAGTTTGTGGTTGTCCGCCGGGTAGTCGATGTACTGGATGGCCATCATCCACACGCCGAATAGCAGCCATAACGGCGCGGCGACGATATTTACCACCGGGATGAACGACAGGATGAACAGGCCGATGGCGCGCGGCAGGAAGTAGCCGAGCTTGCGCATTTCCCGGGTGAGGGTGCGCGGGATCATCGCGATCAGTTCGCCCCAGCTGAACGCCGGGAAATCATCAGTGCCGCGCACCACCACTTCGACTTTTTCCGCAAGGAAGCCGTTGAACGGTGCGGCAATGATGTTGGCGAGCATGGTGAAGGTGAAAAACACCATCAAGGCCACTAGGACCACGAACAATGGCCAGAGGATATAGCTGAGGAAACTCAGCCATTCAGGCAACGACGGCATCAGCGTGTCGACCCACAGGCTGAACTGGTGGCCGGCCAGATAGATCAATCCGACGAACAGCACCAGATTGATCGCCAGCGGCAACAACACGAACAGGCGCAGGCCAGGGCTCAGGACCAGTTTGAGGCCTTCGCGCAGGTATTGCGGGCCGGACAGAACAGGGGCGGGCATAAGGTGCTCCGAAGCAAGGGAAAACGCGCCGACGTTACCGGCTTTGCCCTAGCGGCGAAAGCGCGGCAGAGCAATCGACATTCACTGTAACAAAGAGGTCTATCTCGTCAGCGTCTCGGCATAGAGACCACCTATGAGCTGGATTGTTAAACCGTATTTCCTTAATCTTGCCCCCCTCGATACGCTGCACCCAACTTTTTACAGGACTGTCGAGTTCAAGCCTTCCCCAAGGTGTCCACGGTCCTTTTTTATTCCGCCGGCCGTCCGGCGTCCGCGCCAGATTTTTCATGGCCGGCCAACAGGAGCAGATTCATGTCTGAAGTCCGTCATTCGCGAGTGATCATTCTCGGTTCCGGCCCCGCCGGCTACAGCGCTGCGGTCTACGCGGCCCGCGCCAACCTCAAGCCACTGCTGATCACCGGTATGCAGGCCGGCGGTCAACTGACTACCACCACCGAAGTCGACAACTGGCCGGGTGATGTTCATGGTCTGACCGGCCCGGTGCTGATGGAGCGCATGCGCGAGCACGCCGAGCGTTTCGAGACCGAGATCGTATTCGATCACATCAACGCCGTGGACTTCGCTGCCAAGCCGTACACCCTGACCGGCGACAGCGCCGTCTATACCTGCGATGCATTGATCATCGCCACCGGTGCCAGCGCCCGCTACCTGGGCCTACCGTCGGAAGAAGCGTTCATGGGCAAAGGCGTGTCGGCCTGCGCGACCTGCGACGGTTTCTTCTACCGCAACAAGCCGGTCGCTGTGGTTGGCGGTGGCAACACCGCTGTCGAAGAAGCGCTGTACCTGGCCAACATCGCCAGCACCGTGACTCTGATTCACCGTCGCGAAACCTTCCGCGCCGAGAAGATCCTGATCGACAAGCTCAACGCCCGTGTGGCTGAAGGCAAGATCATCCTCAAGTTGAACGCCAACCTGGACGAAGTCCTCGGCGACAACATGGGCGTCACCGGTGCGCGTCTGCGCAATAACGATGGCAGCTTCGACGAAATCAAAGTCGACGGCGTGTTCATCGCCATCGGCCACACCCCGAACACTTCGCTGTTCGAAGGCCAGTTGACCCTGAAAGACGGTTACCTGGTTGTGCAGGGCGGCCGCGAAGGCAATGCGACGGCCACCAGCGTCGAAGGCATCTTCGCTGCCGGTGACGTGGCTGACCACGTTTACCGTCAGGCCATCACCTCGGCCGGCGCCGGCTGCATGGCGGCACTGGACACCGAGCGCTACCTGGACGGCCTGCAGAACGCCACGTTCTAAGACCGCAGGGCACAAAAAAAACCGGCCAGAGATTGGCCGGTTTTTTTGTGCACGCTCTTCCTGCTCCAACGCAATTCGATCGTTCCCACGCTCTGCGTGGGAATGCAGCCCGAGACGCTCTGCGTCCCAAAGCGGACGCAGAGCGTCCAATGAGGCATTCCCACGCGGAGCGTGGGAACGATCCGAATCCCGTTGTTAGCGACGGGTCAGGGGTTGTGCGGTGAATTCAACCCCGGCCAGGCCGTGCTTGATCAACGCGCGGATATTGCTGTGATCGCTGCCCTCAGGCGTCGCCAGCACCGAACGGTAATGCTCGCCGAACGCCAGCAGCGCTTCTTCATCACTCAGACCCTCAAGCAATGCCAGGCCCAGTGTCTTGCACGAACCTTCGTTCTGCCCGGCAGCGTTTTCCACGCCGCCGTTGTTGAATGCTTGCGGCTGGTAGTCGTAACCGGCGGCGATGAACGCCAGGGTGTCGGCGAAAACATGCTCGCCACTCTTGAGCCTGGCGCGCAGGGTGTTCAGATCAGTCATTGGGTTTTCCTTTGGCAAACGCCGCTTGTTGTTCGGCGCTGGCTTCTTGCTGGTATTGGGCTTTCCACTCGGCGTAGGGCATGCCATACACCACTTCGCGGGCGTCATCGAGGCTGACCTCGATCTGGCGTTGATCGGCTTCGGCCTTGTACCACTTCGACAGGCAGTTGCGGCAGAACCCGGCAAGGTTCATCAGGTCGATGTTCTGCACGTCCTTGCGGCTGTCGAGGTGGGCGACCAGTCGGCGAAAGGCGGCGGCTTCGAGTTCCAGGCGTTGTTGATCAGTCATGGGGGTCTCTTCGAGACAGCTTTGAGCGGCAAGCTTCAAGCTGCAAGATGGGTGTCTGTGAGCAAAGTTTACAGCTTGCGGCTTGAGGCTTGAAGCTAGCGACTCGCCGCGAGCGTAATCGATACCGACTCGGCGAAGCGCAGGGCGTGCGGTTTGTCGACTTCGACTTCGGCGTACAGCACCGATGCATTGGTCATCACCAGGTCGAGCAATTCCTGGGTCAGGCGTTCGAGCAGGGCGAAGCGGTTACCTTCGACGTGGGCGATGATCGCTTTGGTGATGGTGCGGTAATTCAGCGCGTGGTCGATGTCGTTGTCACGCACCGCCTCCTGCGCCGCGTACAGAATGGTCAGGTTGATCAGCACATCCTGCTTGTTGAGGATTTCGTCCTCGTTGATGCCGATAAAGGTGCGCAGGCGCAGATCCTTGACCCGGATGCGCGCCATCCCCGGTTGAAGTTGTGGCATTGATTTGCTCCGTCCAGTCTATTGCAGGCGTTCTGGTGGATCTTACTCGACTCGCGGCCGAAGCGGGACGGCCTATTTGACGTGCCGTCCACCGTTGACGGTGAGGGTCGTGCCGGTGACATAGGGATTGTCGAGCAGATAGCGCAGGCTCTGATAGATCACCTCGCTGCCGGGCTCGATACCCAACGCGGACTTGGCCAACGCCTTGGCGCGGTACGCCGCGTCATCGTCTGGGTTGAACAATAACAGCGCCGGGGCGATGCCGTTGACCTTGATGGCCGGCGCAAAGCGCGCGGCAAACGACAGGGTCAGACTGTCGAGCCCGGCCTTGCTGGCGCAATAACCGATGTGCTTGCTGCTGCCTTTGCGGGTGACATCGTCGCTGATGTGGATGATGTCGGCAGGCGTCGAGCGCTGCAGCAACTCGGCGCAGTGCAGGTTGATCAGGTAAGGCGCGAGCATGTGAATGTTGAACATGCGATTGAAGGCTTGTGCTTCGCTGCCCTGGGTTTCCGCCAGCCATTCGGAGGCGTTGTGCACGACGGCGCGCAAGCTGTCGGTGTGGGCTTTCAGCGCGTCGATGAAGGCAAGAATCCCGGCCTCGCTGGAAAAGTCCGCGAACAGCGCTGTCGCGCCAAGATCGCGAAGTGCCTGCACGCCCGGTCGCTCGGTGCGGTAAGTGAAAATCAGCGGGTGGCCGTCCTCGATCAAGCGCTGCGCGCAGTGCAAGCCGACACGCTGGCCGGCGCCGGTGATGAGGATCGGGGCTGCGGAATCTGGCATGGGCGGCTCGCATCGCGGTTGAAGCGAAAACTATAACAGGCTCGCCGCCCGCAGCAGATCAGCGATTTTGCGCCGACGGTGTGGCCGCCAGTGGCCGGGTCGGCGTGCTGTTCAACCAGTTCGCCAGCAGGCGCGTCGACAACGGGATGAAGAAATACACCATCAGCGGCGTCAGGCACGCCGTGCCGATCAATATCCGCGGCAACAGGCTCAACTCAGCCAGCAGCGGGCCGAGGATAAAGTTGAAAATCAGCGACACCGGGAAAAACGCGAGCCAGATCGCCACGGCCTGTTTCCAGCGCGGTGGGCGTTGCCCGGCAGCACCAAACCAGCCTTCAATGCCGCTGACCCGGTGCTCCTTGGGATGTTCGAACAAATCGCTGCCGCGGTTCAGCCAGGCGGTACGCGACGCCGAGTATTCCCAAGCATGCAGGGTCTGCTCATCGACAAAGCGAAAGATGATCTGGAATTCGTTGTCACCGGGCGGTGGCGCAAGGACGCCGGAACCCAGGTAGCCGGGGAAGTCGGTGGCCAGTTGTTCGCCTTCGCGCAACCATGCAATGAGATCGTGATAGCGGCCATCAGCGACGCGACGCGCTACCATCAACGTAACGGGGGAAGTAGACATTTTGTATCTCCGTATTTCGAGCGCGTCGTTCCGGGTAGGAGCTTCGCCTGACGCAGGCCGGGGTAGAGGCCTGCGCTTTACAACAAGCAAGGATTATTCCTGATTTTGTCGATTAAACCAGCCATATTCGTCGCAGATCACTACTTGAAGGTTTCCAGTCCATCATGTTTAAAATGGGATCCAATAAACCGACATGGAAGTTGACCGCCAGATGCCTGTAATCACGGATACTCGCCCGGCCTCAACAGCACCCGGCACGCTCGAACGCGAAGAGCTGTTCCCCATCCGCGAAGTGGCGCGCCTCACCGGCGTCAATCCGGTGACCCTGCGGGCCTGGGAGCGTCGCTACGGATTGATCCAGCCGACCCGCACCGAAAGCGGGCATCGTTTGTATTCCATGAACGATATCGAGCGTGTTCGCAGCATCGTCGACTGGATCGATCGCGGCGTGGCCGTGAGCAAAGTCGGCAAGATCCTGGCGAAAACAGAGCCTCTGAAGGTGCTGGCAAACTTTATCCCCGATGATCATGTGCAGGCCGATTACAAGCAATGGCAGGAGCAGGTTCAGCAGGCGGTCAGTGAGTTCGACGATCAGCAGCTGGATCGCGTCTACGGACAGATTTTCTCGTCGTACACGCTGCCAGTGGTGTTCGAAGCCATCATCATGCCGTTGTGGCGGCAATTGCTGCAGCGCCAGGACGCTTTCGGGCAAACCAGCGAATGGTTGTTTCTCGACGGATTCCTCAGGGCGCGCGTGCTGCAGCGCATCGTCATGCTGCGGGGGGCTCAACCGCGCCGGGTGGTCGTCAGTGCGCTTGCGGGGCAATGCAGAGAGCTTGAGTTGCTGGTCGCGGCGCTGTTTCTCAGTGGCAACGATTCTGGCGTGCGGGTGCTGACCACGGGCCAGCCTTTCGATGAATTGACGCTGGTCTGCGAAAAGGTCAAGCCTGACGCGCTTGTGCTGTTTTCAAACCATGCCCCCGGTCCGGAGCTGCCCCGGCGCCTGAATCGTCTGGCACTGAGTCTGGATTGCCAATTAATGTTGGCCGGCGATGCCTCGGAACTGGCCGAAGACAGCCTGGCCGGTTCATCGGTGGCATGCCTGGGAAATGAGGGCGCGACAATGCGTCAACGCATGAAGCAATTCATGGCAGGCAAACTGGATACCTGAAACTCAGGCGTGAAGGGCGGGGTGGGTCAGGCGATGCTGTTGCAGGATGAACTGGCGCAAGCGCTCGGTTTCGTCGGCATCGGTCTGGCTCAGTTCGTAGGCGAAGAAACCTTGCTCGGTCTCACGCTCGAAATGGCCGCGCAACGAAATGCGCTCATAACCGGAAGGGCTGAACCACAGGGCGAAATGTTTCGGTGGTTTGGTCTTGTTGCGCACTTCCAGCAACACACCTTTGTGCGATACCTCGTGTACCCACAGCGTGCCGGGCTGGCCTTTGGCGTTTTCCAGCGCCACCGGCTCTTCCAGTACCAGGCGCCATGGGCGCACCATCGGGCCGTCTTCGTAGATGCTCGGCACACCGAGACGCAGATGCAGCGCGTGGAACTCGTCTTCCACCAGATGCAGCGGGAAAGTCATCTGTTGATTTTCGAAGTTGGCCTGGATCGTCACCTGCTCGTGAGCAGCCAGACGTGTCAGCAGGTCACGGATCTGCGAGCCACCATTAACCAGCAGACTCGACGTTGCATCCCGCACGTTAAGTTGCGGGTTGTGCTGCATGGTCTGGATGAAATCCAGCTCGTCCTGGGTGAGGAGGGCGTCGCGCTGCATGGCTAACTCGAAGTGAATAGTTACAAAGTCATTGGTGATTGTAGTTAATGACCATCAGTTCGCGGTTTTGTTTGCGCCGTTCGTCGCTTTCAACGCCGCTAGCTCGCTTTGCAGCGCCGCCACTTGTGCTTCCAGCTGCACAACCCGCTGCTGCGCCTTGACCTGAAGCGTTACATCTTTTTGCACGCCGATGAAATAAGTCTGCCCGTCATCGGCATTTTTTATCGTCGACAATGACAATTCGTTCCAGAACGGCGTGCCATCCTTGCGATAGTTGCGCAGGATCTCCCGGCAGGAACCGCCTTCACGCAATGTCTCGCGAATCAGCTGCAGACTTGGTTGATCACGGTCTCCAGCCTGCAAAAAACGACAGTCCTGGTAGAGGATCTCCTCACTGCTATAACCGGTCATGCGCTCGAAGGCAGGGTTGACGTAAATAAGGATGTTGTCCTGCTCGCCTTCCTTTTCAGCGACCACGATTCCGTCATTCGACGCATTAATCACCATTTGCAGCAGGCTGGCGTTGATCATCCGAGAATCCCTTCCGTTATGTCAGTGGCAGGCATTCTAGAAGAAAGCCGCGGACTGTCTATAGGCCAGCAGCTTGCATTGAGAGCCAATCGCAACTTCGCGGCGTGGGGCTGTTACTATCGCGGCTCTTTTTTTCAGTTTCAGGATCAGATTGATGAAAGTCGCCATCCTCTCCGGTTCGGTCTACGGCACCGCCGAAGAAGTCGCCCGCCACGCCCAGAACCTGCTGAAAGCCGCCGGCTTTGAAACCTTCTACAACTCGCGCGCCGCGTTGGCCGATATTCAGGCGTTCGGTCCCGAGGCCCTTCTCGCTGTGACTTCGACCACTGGCATGGGCGAGCTGCCGGACAACCTGCAACCGTTGTATTCGACCCTGCGCGATCAGTTGCCTGCTTCGTTGCGCGGCCTGCCCGGCGCGGTGATCGCCCTCGGTGATGCCAGCTACGGCGACACCTTCTGCGGCGGTGGCGAGCAGATGCGCGAACTGTTTGCCGAACTGGGGGTAAACGAGGTTCAGGAAATGCTGCGCATCGACGCCAGCGAAAGCGTCACGCCGGAAACCGATGCCGAGCCGTGGCTGGCGCAGTTGATTGAAGCGCTCAAGGGCTGATCGCGGGCAATAATCGCTGCACCTTCTAAGCGTTGTTGCATTGCAACGGATCCAGGCTGTTTGCCCGGCTGACTCGTTCAGTCATCAAGCTGGCTGCCAATGCAACTACGCGATGCCCTGCGCCTGACTAGACTGCTGACACGAGCAGAACAAGAAGAACGCAGAGGTGCATACAGTGAGCGTAGCCCCCGTCCAATCGTCGCCGAACGTCAAAGATCAGGTCAGCGCTGCCGAGTGGCAGACCCGCGTCGATCTTGCCGCCTGTTACCGTCTGGTCGCGCTGCACGGCTGGGACGATCTGATCTTCACGCATATCTCGGCCAAGGTGCCCGGCACCGAAGATTTCCTGATCAATCCGTTTGGCCTGATGTTTCATGAGATCACCGCTTCGAGCCTGGTGAAAGTCGATCAGGCCGGCAACAAACTCATGGACAGCCCGTACGAGATCAACCCCGCCGGTTACACCATTCACAGCGCCGTCCACGAAGTGCGCCACGATGTGGTTTGCGTGCTGCATACGCACACTGCGTCAGGCGTTGCGGTGTCGGCGCAAAGGCAGGGGGTGCTGCCGATCAGTCAACAGTCACTGTTTGTGTTGTCGAGCCTGGCCTATCACGCCTACGAGGGCGTGGCCCTGAGTCATGAAGAAAAGGCGCGCCTGCAAGCCGACCTCGGCGACAACAGTTTCCTCATGCTGCACAACCACGGTCTGCTCACCTGCGGCGGCACGATCGCCGACACTTTTCTGATGATGTTCACCTTCCAGCGAGCCTGCGACATTCAGGTCATGGCGCAGACGGGAGGGGCCGAACTGATCGCTATCGAACCGCAGATTCTCGCCGGCGCCAAGGCAATGATTGCCGGCGTCACCAAAAGCGCTCAAGGCATGGGCGGCGCGCTGGCGTGGCCGGCGCTGCTGCGCAAACTCGACCTGCAGGATCCGGGGTATAAATTCTAATGCCGCTCGCCGAGATTCCTCTGAGTGTCTGGCGCAAGCGCAGCCGGACATTCGTTTTTCATGGCCAGTCGATCCGCTACTGGACAGTCGGGCAGGGTGAACCGTTGCTGTTGATTCACGGTTTCCCCACTGCCAGTTGGGATTGGCATTACCTGTGGCAGCCACTGGCGCAGCGTTATCAGGTGATCGCCTGCGACATGCTCGGTTTCGGCGATTCGGCAAAACCGCGCAATCACACCTATAGCCTGCTGGAACAGGCCGATCTGCAACAGGCACTGCTCGCGCATCTGCAGGTTGAACAAGCGGTGCACATCCTCGCTCACGACTACGGCGACAGCGTCGCTCAGGAACTGCTCGCGCGGCATTACGAAAAACGCATCGAAGTTGCCAGTTGCGTATTCCTTAATGGCGGTCTGTTTCCGGAAACCCATCGTCCGCTGCTGATGCAGAAACTGCTGCTCAGCCCGATTGGCTGGCTGCTCGGCCGCGCCTTCAGTCGTGAGGCGCTGGTCAAAGGTTTCCGGCAGATCTTCGGCGCGCAGACCCAGCCCACTGAAAGCGAACTGGATGATTACTGGAGCCTGGTCGAAAGCAACCATGGCCCGCGCATCCTGCATAAATTGATCACTTACATCCCCGAGCGCCGGGTGCAACGTGAGCGCTGGGTGACGGCCATGCAGCAGGGTGACATTCCCTTGCGGGTGATCGATGGCGCATTTGACCCGATCTCCGGCGTGCACATGGTCGAGCGATATCGCGAACTGATCCCTGATGCAGACACCGTGCTCTTACCCGGCATCGGCCACTATCCGCAAACCGAGGTGCCGGCGCTGGTGCTCAAGCACTATCTGGCGTTTCGCGATCGTCTGGTATTGCCTCCGCGCAAAGTGGCTTACTCCTGATTCTCGCCGAGAGCACGGGCTCTCGGCGTCCTGACACTCGATCATCCCTCAGCCTTATCGCGCACCATTCAGCCGCAGCCGTGTTCGTTGTGACCCAAAGCGCCGTGCCTGACACTCGGGGCAATATCCCTTGGCCTGCTGGAGTTGCCGCGATGAATGAACCTGTGCGTTTCGAAGATAAAGTCGTGATTGTCACCGGCGCCGGTGGCGGCCTCGGGCGTGCCCATGCGCTGCTGTTCGCCAGGCACGGCGCCAAAGTGCTGGTCAACGATCTCGGTGGCTCGACGCAGGGCGAGGGCGCCAATGCTTCGGCTGCCGACCGCGTAGTGGCGGAAATCCGCGAGGCCGGCGGTATTGCCGAAGCCAACCACGACTCGGTGACTGACGGCGACAAACTGGTACAGAACGCCCTCGATGCCTTCGGCCGCGTCGACGTCGTGGTGAACAACGCCGGGATCCTGCGCGACAAGTCATTTCACAAGATGGACGACGCCGACTGGGATCTGGTCTATCGCGTCCACGTCGAAGGCGCCTACAAAGTTACCCGTGCCGCCTGGCCGCATTTGCGCGAGCAAAACTACGGCCGCGTGATTTTCACTGCGTCGACTTCTGGCATTTACGGCAATTTCGGTCAGTCCAACTACGGCATGGCCAAACTCGGGCTGTACGGGTTGACCCGAACGCTGGCGATCGAAGGGCGCAAGAACAACATTCTGGTCAACGCCATCGCCCCGACCGGCGGCACGCGCATGACCGAGGGCCTGATCCCGCCGCAAGTATTCGAGCAACTGAAGCCGGAACTGGTCAGCCCGCTGGTGGTGTATCTGGCCAGCGAGCAATGCCAGGAAACGTCCGGCCTGTTCGAAGTCGGCGGCGGCTGGATGGGCAAGGTGCGCTGGGAACGCAGCCTCGGTGCCGGCTTCGATCCGCGCGAAGGGTTCTCGCCAGAGGATGTGGCGGCGCACTGGCAGCAGATTTGTGATTTCGAAGGCGCGGCGCATCCGAAGGACAATATTGAAGCATTGAAGGAAATGATGGCGAATTTGCAGAAGTATTCGATTTGAGTGAAGAGGCCACCAGGCTCAGGCTTGGTGGCCTCGTGAATTCATGAGTATCTACGTTCAGTAATAAACTTCGGCGCCTTCCAATTTGGTCCCTTGATTGGAATTGGACCATCACCATTTGCCAGCACGCCTTCTTTGAAAAGTTGTGCATATGTCGTTAATAGCTCGCCGCTCGCGATAAGCTCGAATTTATATCGCCCAATCATTCTATCCAAGGATGGGTATGCCATGCCGATGCCGAAAGCCGTCAGTACATCAGCAATTGGTTCGTGCTTGAGAATTTCTTCGATAGGAATCATTGGCCTGTTCCTTTAAGCAATTGTTCATATATGCGTTGCATTTGCTTGTTTCCCGCCCGCAGCGCGTCAGGTGAATAAAGGACATGATCCTCGCTTCCGAGCTTGAAGTCCTCCAGCGTGGCGGTATGGGCATTATTCCAGGCGGGAGATCCGTTTTCGGGCTTGAAGTCATCGCTAAGTCCCATTGCTCGAAATCTTTCCAGTTCACGAATCTCATGGGTGTAATAACGTAAGTCCGTATCAGTAAGCTCCCAGTGGCCGCTTAAGATCTTTTCCAGCCGCTGAATCATGATGTCGTTGGCGTCTGATTGATCGAGCCGACCGATGTGCAGTTTTACCAAGTCTATACCTGACTTTGTAATAACCGCCGTACGCCAATCCAGATCGAGAATCGCTCCTCCCGCCGCCTCTGGATTGAAGTAGCGGCCGCTGTATTTGCCTCTGACTGAAGCTCCTTCATAGGGATTGCTGAACACCACATACAGCGGTGCAATCCCGGAGTCATCAGGGAATACGATAATGAATCTCTCCCAGCCTTCGACGAGGATCGGGTTCAGGTCCAGTCGCCCTTCAAGCGGAAGAATCGGAGCCCCCGAGTACGCGGATGGTCTTTTCCCAAAGATGGGCAATTCAGTCGAGCTGTCTTGCGGTGAAATGGCGGGCGTCCATGTCAGGAAGTCAGTGGGAGAATCCGGTAACGCGACTTCATAAACATCATTGAGCGAGTCATACGCCGCATTCAGGACAGGGATGCTTGAGCGAATATGAAAGTCATCGTTGGTCGCAACAAAGATTTGTACACCGGCATCGATTTGCCGGGCGCCCAAGCCGATATGCATCTCAAATATGCCCCGTTGATCGGCAATTTCACGCAATGCTCCCGCGGGCTCCGACGATAATTCAGCAAGTGGAACGCTCACCACAAACCGCTCGCCGTTGCCCAAGCGTGATGGCATGAGCAGCGCCGCAAACCCGACCAATGCCGGACTGCTCAACAGCGCGGGGCCGCCCGCTTCGAGTGTATGCAGGGCGGTACGCAGCGCTGCGAGAATTGACGAGGATTTTTCCGGACTCAGTACAGCAGCGACTGACGCAAATGAAAAAGCCGGACCAGTCGTTGCCTGCGCGCCGGATGCGGGAAATTCACGCTGAGTTTCGGGTGTTTCCACCCGCTGATCGCGCGATTGCTTTTCGCGTTCAGCCTGGAGGTTCTCTCTCTGGCGCTGAGCCTCTGCCAGTGCCTCCAACTGAGCGCGCTCCGCTGCCTGTTGTCGTTGCGCAGCTCGCGCCGCAAGCCTTGCTTGTTCTGACTCCAGACGCCTTGCTTCTGTCCTTGCCGCCTGTTGAATGCGCGCACGGATTCGTTGTCGCTTGGCCTCGGCGACTGCCATTTGGCGCTTTTGCTCGGCATCTGTTTGCGCTACCTGCTCCCGGCGCATCGCTTCGGCAATGTCACGCTGGCGCTGTTGCTCAGCGGCAATGCGGGCACGTTCTGCAGCTTGGCGTTGCGCCTCTGCCGCTGCCGCCTGGGCCTGTTCCTGGGCTTGTACGGTGGCCAGCCAATTGAGTACGCCAGCCTGTTGCTGGTTGAGCAGCGCCAATGTCTGGCCCAGCAGCCGCGCTTCGTGGGCGGCCCGAAAGGACTCGCTCCACAACGCTCTGCTGCGGACCGCTGCGCCCTGCGCGCGCCGATTGGCCGATGCCTGATTCAGGTAATCCTTGAAGGTTTTTCCCAGTGGATCGCTGCCATAAAAGCGGTTGGCGATGGCAGTCTGCCGTTGAAACTCGGCGCTCTTGCGTTGAATCAAGGTGTTCCTGACGCCCACTTCGCGGGCCAGTGCTGCGGCAGGTGGCAGAGGATTGGTCGGTCCTTCCAGCCTGGTCGCCGCCAGTTCGACCTCAATGGTTTGGGGAATCGAGGCGGTTCTTGCGTTGAATTCCTGTTCCACGGCGACTTGCGTTTCATGCATCAATTCACGCGTCTGCGGATTGGCGCCGGCAGGGCCGAACATGCCGCTGTAGGAGTAATTCATGTCGCGTTCTTTGAATGGTTCGAAGCCATCAGGGCCGAGCTCCCTGATATGTACTGGATCCAGTTCCAACGGTGGAGGCTTTGGCATATTCATGTCCTTTTGAATGTGCGTTTGCACTCGCTCGAAAAGTGCGCACGGATGGCGATGACATCCGTGTCACCAGCGAATGGTTGAGGTGTTTCAAGTTACATCAGAGTGACGGTTATCAAATCCGAGAAGCCCGTCAGTAACAGGGCCTTGTGTCGAAAGGGTTTTCGCTGGTTTTCATCGATGCAGAGGGAATTCGTCCGAGCTTCGAAGAAATGTCTGACGCGCTGATCGGAAGCTTTGCCGAACCGCTATCCAGCCTTTTTAAACGCCCATAAAAAAGGCCGCTGCAAACGCAGCGGCCAAGGTAAGACGTTGGATCAAGGAGCTACAAATCAACGTCAGTGAACAGCGGGGCGGTAAACCGAAAACATCGATTTATCCAGAATCTGTAGCCAGTCGCTCGCGATTCAGCGGAGCGGGCTTCGCGCTTTCCGACCTGGGCGGGGAAAGCGCGATCAGAATACGGGCTTGAGTGTGTAGGAAAAATACCGATTCCAGACATGCACTGTTACGGGGCGCGCAACAGTGAGGTGCCCATGAATGGCGCTGATGATGCGCCATCCAGCCAACCCATGAACCTCTCAAGGCCCCGCCGCGCAAGGCCATTCATCCTTTCGAGCGACAACGCAAATACCTCCTTGGTGCGCTTATCGACCGCAGCGACCGGCAGTAGGGTGGGGCCTTCTGTCACTCACCGGGGAAGACGCATGACAAAAACAACAATGCGCGCCATCTTCACACCGCAGGCGCTGGCCGCTGCGGTGGCTCTGGGTTGCGGCGCCCAGGCGCACGCGGTCGCCTTCAACATCGGCGAAATCGAAGGCACCTTCGACTCGTCACTCTCGGTCGGCGCGAGCTGGGGCCTGCGCGATGCCGACAGTTCGCTGGTCGGCACGGTCAATGGCGGCAGCGGACAATCGTCCACCGGTGATGACGGGCGGCTGAATTTCAAGAAGGGCGAAACCTTCTCGAAAATCTTCAAGGGTATCCACGACCTCGAACTGAAGTACGGCGATACCGGCGTGTTCGTGCGGGGCAAATACTGGTACGACTTCGAACTCAAGGACGAAGACCGCGAGTTCAAACAGATCAGCGACAGCGACCGCAAGGAAGGCGCCAAGTCTTCCGGCGCGCAGGTCCTCGATGCTTTCGTCTATCACAACTACGCCATCGCTGATTTGCCCGGCACTGTGCGGGCCGGCAAGCAGGTGGTGAGCTGGGGCGAAAGTACCTTCATCGGCAACTCGATCAACAGCATCAACCCGGTCGACGTCTCGGCATTCCGGCGTCCCGGTGCCGAGATCAAGGAAGGCCTGATTCCGGTGAACATGCTGTTTGGTTCGCAGAGCCTGACCGACAAACTCTCGGTCGAAGGCTTCTACCAACTGGAGTGGGACCAGACCGTTCTCGACAACTGCGGCACCTTCTTTGGCGTCGACGTGGCGGCGGACGGTTGCAACAACGGCTACACCGTCGGCAGTCCGGCTGTGGCGCCACTGGTGCCGCTGACCACCGCGTTCGGCCAAGGCATTCAGGTCACCCGCGAGGGCGTGGTGATCCCCCGTGGCGGTGATCGCGATGCGCGCGATTCCGGGCAATGGGGCACGGCGCTGCGCTGGCTCGGCGAAGACACCGAGTACGGCCTCTACTTCATGAATTACCACAGCCGTACGCCGACGGTCGGCACCACCACGGCGGGGCTGTCGACACTGGCGGCATTGCCAGGCATGGTCGGCATTGCCAACGGCCTTGCGCCTGGCAGCGGTGCGGGGCTGGCGCAAAGCGTGATGCTCGGGCGCGGTCAGTACTACCTCGAATACCCGGAAGACATTCGCCTGTACGGCGCGAGTTTCTCCACCACTCTGCCCACCGGCACCGCGTGGACCGGCGAGGTCAGCTACCGGCCGAACGCGCCGGTGCAGGTCAACACCAACGACCTGACCCTGGCGCTGGTCAACCCGATTGCCGGCGGCACCGCATCGCCACTCGCTACTTCGCCGGGTGCGGACAACAAAGGCTACCGGCGCAAGGAAGTCACGCAAATCCAGAGCACCCTCACGCACTTCTTCGATCAGGTGCTCGGCGCCGAACGTTTGACTGTGGTCGGCGAAGCGGCGGTGGTGCATGTCGGTGGTCTGGAGTCCCGCAGTGAGCTGCGTTACGGCCGTGATTCGGTCTACGGTCAGTACGGATTCGGCGGCGATACCGACGGCTTCGTCACCTCGACTTCGTGGGGCTATCGCGCCCGGGCGATTCTCGATTACGCCAACGTCATCGGCGGGATCAACCTCAAGCCCAACCTGTCATGGTCCCATGACGTCGCCGGTTACGGCCCCAACGGTCTGTTCAACGAAGGTGCGAAAGCCATCAGCTTCGGCGTCGATGCCGACTACCGCAACACCTACACCGCAAGCCTGAGTTACACCGACTTTTTCGGTGGCGACTACAACGTCCTCGAAGACCGTGACTTCGTGGCCCTGAGCTTCGGCGTGAACTTCTGATCTGCCCGAGAAGGATGACTGCAATGCGCAAAACGATTCTGCAATGTGGCGTGCTGGCCTTGAGTCTGCTGGCCGCCAACGTGATGGCGGCGGTGTCGCCGGATGAGGCGAACAAACTTGGCACCAGCCTGACCCCGCTCGGCGCCGAGAAGGCCGGCAATGCGGACGGATCGATTCCGGCCTGGACCGGCGGCATCCCGAAAAACGCCGGTGCGGTGGACAGCAAGGGCTTCCTCGCCGACCCGTTTGCCAACGAAAAACCGTTGTTCACCATCACCGCCGCGAACGTCGAGCAGTACAAAAGCAAGCTCTCCGATGGCCAGGTGGCGATGTTCAAACGTTACCCGGAAACCTACAAGATCCCGGTCTACCCGACCCACCGCACCGTGGGGGCGCCAGCGGAAATCTACGAGTCGGCCAAGCGCAGCGCGCTGAACGTCAACGCGATCAACGATGGCAACGGCCTGGCCAATTTCACCGGCAATCGCTACTACGCCTTCCCGATTCCGAAGAACGGCGTCGAGGTGCTGTGGAACCACATCACCCGTTATCACGGTGGCAATCTGCGGCGGATCATCACCCAGGTCACGCCGCAGACCAACGGCAGCTACACGCCGATCCGCTTCGAAGAAGAGATCGCCGTGCCGCAACTGATGAAAGACATCGACCCGGAAAAAGCCGCCAACGTGCTGACCTTCTTCAAGCAATCGGTGACCGCCCCGGCGCGGCTGGCCGGTAACGTGCTGCTGGTGCACGAAACCCTCGATCAGGTGAAGGAACCGCGTCTGGCGTGGATCTATAACGCCGGTCAACGCCGGGTCCGGCGCGCACCGCAAGTGGCCTATGACGGCCCGGGTACAGCGGCCGATGGCCTGAGGACTTCGGACAACTTCGACATGTTCTCCGGCGCGCCGGATCGCTATGACTGGAAACTTGTCGGCAAGAAGGAAATGTACATTCCCTACAACAGCTACAAGCTCGACTCGCCGAAGCTCAAGTACGACGACATCGTCAAGGCCGGGCACATCAATCAGGACCTGACCCGTTACGAACTGCACCGCGTCTGGGAAGTGATCGGCACGGTGAAACCGAACGAGCGGCACATCTACGCCAAGCGCCACATGTACATCGACGAGGACAGCTGGCAAGTGGCACTGGCCGATCACTACGACGGTCGCGGGCAACTGTGGCGCGTCGCCGAAGGTCACGCGCAGTACTACTACGATCATCAGGCCCAGGCTTACACGCTGGAAGCGCTCTACGACATCATTGCCGGCCGCTACATTGCGTTGGGCATGAAGAACGAAGAGAAGCACAGCTTCGAATTCGGCTTCGAAGCCAAGGCCGCCGATTACACCCCGTCGGCTCTGCGCGCCGAGGGCGTACGGTAACGGGTCTGCTGTACCGCTGGACAAAAGGCGACCGCACGGTCGCCTTTTTTATGGCCATCAATCAGCGTGCTGAATACTTGTCAACAAGGGCGCGGGAGAGGGCTAGGGTGAGCGCACAACGATAAGAAGGCTCACCCGATGACCGCCATGACCCCGTGCCTGGATCGACCCGGATTTTTGCCCAGGCTTTCTTCGCATCATCAACTTCGCAGCCGTTTGAGCGCACCTTTGCTGGCATCCAGCGCGCGGGTGAAGCTGTTGTGCGCGCCCGCGGGCAGTGGCAAAACCGCACTGCTCACCGAATGTCTTCTTCAGGCGCGTGCAGAGTGCGAGGCAATCTGGCTGCCGCTGGCGGGAGCGGCGCTCAGCACTGAAGAATTCTGCCTGCGTCTGACGCGGGCGCTCGGGCTGGTCGAAGGCCTTGACGATACGCAACTGATGGCGGAGCTGGCCCATTGGTCGAGGCCGACTTCGCTGTTCATCGATGATTACAGTCGTCTGCCGGATCCGGCTGTGGACGCGCTGCTGGATCGCTTGCTGGCGGTCAGCAGTCCGGCGCTCACCTGGTGGGTCAGCACTCGGCGCCGGCCGCAGTGCAACTGGCCGCGGCTGTTGCTCGATGACGAACTCTACGAATTCGAAAGCGCCAGCCTGGCGCTGACTCACGATGAAGTGGTATCGGTGTTGCACCATTTGCCGCCAGACCAGGCCGAGCGTGTCGCTGCCCGTATCATCCAGCATACCGGCGGCTGGTGCGCGGGGGCGCGCATGGCGCTCCTGCAAAAGTGCGACTGGTCGCAAAACCTGCAGCCGCAGCAGCGTGTCGACACTCTGCTCGATTATCTGCAGCACGAACTCTTCAGCAACCTGACGCCGGAGCAGGACGAGGCATGGCGTGTGCTGGCTCATCTGCCACGGTTCAACGCGCCGTTATGCGAGCATTTGTTCGGCCCTGGCGAAGGCGCTCAGTTGCTGCGTGATCTGCAAGTGCTGGGCTGCTTCATCGAGCCTTGGCAAGCGTCCGCTGACTGGCTCCAGGTGTTCCGCCCGCTGTCGCGAATCATCCAGGAATCGCATTGGCCGTGTGCGCGTTCCTGGCACCGGCGCGCCTGTCAGTGGTTCAGCGCGACGCAGGATTGGCGAGCGGCGTTCGAACAAGCGTTGTTGGCCGAGGAATACGAAACTGCCGTCAGCCTGTTGCAGCATTTCAGCTTCGAAGACTTGTTCGAAGACCAGACGGTCGTCCTGCTGTTGCGTTTGCACGAGCAGCAAAGCCAGCAGCTGACCCTGATGACACCCCAGCTGATCGTGCTGGTCACGGGCGCCTTATTGTTTGCCGGCCGGTTCGAACAGGCCGGGCAATGCCTGGCTCATCTCGGCCGCTTCATGCCACAACCGACAGCGCAGCTGGAGCAGCAACTGCTGGCCCGCTGGCAGGCGCAACAGGGATGGCTGTTTCACCTGCAAGGGCAAATGGAGCCGGCACGCGCCTGCTTTCAGGAGGCGTTGTCCGCACTGGCTGACGATGCCTGGCAGGCCCGTGTGATGTGCCTGTCGGGACTGACCCAGCAGGCGTTGCTGTGCGGTGAGCTCGATCAGGCCCATGCCCTCAACCGCGAGGCGCTGTGCCTGGCGCGGGCTCACGGCTCGTTGCTGTTCGAAGGCTTGCTTGAGCTTGATCATGCGCAATGGCTCGAGCAGCGAGGCGCGCCTTTGCGTGCGGAAAGCCTGCTGGTGGAGATCGAGCACTTGCTGCGTCAGCGCAGCATGGTGCCCACGCCGCTGCTCGGCCGTATCGCCTTGCGACGCGGACGACTGGCGCTGTGCATGGGCCTTGAAGAGCAGGCTGCGCAGTTGTTCAGCCAGGGTCTTGAAGATTGCCTGCGCAGTGCAGACAAACGAGTCTTGTACGGCTACCTCGGGCAGGCGCAACTGGCCGGCAATCGCGGCGATTATGCCTGCGCTTTCGAGCGCCTGCGCGAGGCCGAAAGGGTCATGCAGCAGCGGCAGATTCCCGATACAGTCTATCGCGGTGTTGTGTTGCAGGTCAGCAGCCAGTTCTGGTTGCAGCAGGGCCGACCGCATCTTGTGCAAGAAGCGTTGAGCCGACTGTTACGGCATTACCGGGGACCTTCTGCGTTGCAGGCGCCACCCGCGACGTTCGAACTGATTATTCGCATCGAATACCTGCTGGCCTGCGCGAATGCGCAATCGATCCCTGACGAAACCGCTCTGCCCACCATTGAACGATTGCTGAAACGCGCTCAGGCCAAAGGCATGTTGGCGGCGGAAACGGAGTTGCTGCTGGCCTTCGCCCAGTTGGCCGAATTGCACGGTGACACGGTGGCGGCGCAGCAAGCTTTCCAGCGAGCCGCAATGCTTGCGGAGCGCTGCCGGTTGCAGCAAGCCATGCGCGAGTGGGAATTACGCCGAGGCAGCGCCGGCACGGCGTGTGGCAAGCAGATTCCTGTCTGGCTGAGCGATAACGCTGATCATGCCCCGGGCCTCAGTCGACGCGAGCGCGAAGTGCTGACATTGATTGCTCAAGGTGCTTCGAATCAGCAGGTTGCCGAACAACTGTTTATTTCATTGCATACAGTAAAAACCCATGCGCGACGTATTAACGGAAAGTTGGGTGTGGAGCGCAGAACTCAAGCGGTGGCAAAAGCAAAGTTGATGGGGATACTGATTTAGATTATGAAGTTTTGCAGTACAAAAGATTGCATGTGTTTGTTGGCATGTTTTGTAAATTGTTCGCCCTTCAAGTTGCCTGGAAAAGAAACTACCTTGCAGCTATCTACAGCGGCTGTGTTCGCAGCTCTGGATAGTCAAGTAAGGAAAAGATGTGGTCAAGTTATATAAAAGTCTGATGCGTGGTTCTTTGGGTGAGCAAGTTACCTGGCCTGAAGAGTGGGAAAAGGCAATCCAGGCAAAGGAAGATCTATTCAAGATCGTCGACGCCATGCCGAGCGTGCTGGATATTCTTCGCAGCATGCTTGACAGTGAATTGAAGCGTTTGGGCAAGACAATCGATATTGACAATGTTTACATCAATACGGACTCGGCTTTTCCCGATAATGGAAGTCGTCCTTCTGGCACTCTTTGGGAAGTGACTGTTCATTGTCTTGATAATAATGTCAGCCCCGCTTACATAATGGGCGGCGATGGGGTTTATTCTCTGCCGGACACCCGGAATGAGCAGTTCAAGGTCAATGCTCTCAATGTCCTTATTGTCGAGGATCTGATTGCTGCGGTGACCACCGGGTTGCAAAAGACATTGCAAGCCGAGATCGCAAAGTTCTGGGCGGCGCCAGTCAGGTCCATGCGACCGGACACGGCACCGTTGTCTAATAAGCAGGCTTTCATCGAAGCCTGCGCCGTGGTCACCAGTGCAGAGCTTTCGCTGTCGGTCATGGCCAACAATTTTGACGCCTGGTTGGGCGAGCGATTCGCTCATCTGCTCGACGCAGATGGCGGTCGCGCAGCGTTTGAAGTCAGGCTGCAACCTGAACGGGATTACCTGCTGTCGCTTCAGCCTTGTTTCGTTCTGGACAACGCCGAGCGTGCGGATGCAGAAATGCCGCTGGTGAATGAGTCAACCTCTTATCTCCTGCATACGCCGGAGAACGGCTTTGAATTTTTTGAAAAAAATATCGATCTGCATAGCAAACTTCAGCAGCGACTGTCCTTGGGTGGAGAACAGATCAGGTATCTGAAAGCTGCGCAAAGTCCTCATGCGTTTTGTGCCGAGGCTCACCTCAAAGGTCAGCTTGAAAGTGTTTCACTCTTGATCGGCGGCCAGGAACAACTGGCAAAACCGCTGACTTCCATGCTGCAGGACAATCAAGGCCTGCATGTGCTGCGTTACGGCATCGAAACCCGCTTCTATCTGCTTTGGGCTGCATTGAAACGCACCGACTGGCCGCTATGGCTGCATGCCGCGGGTAGCGATATGCAACAGCGCTATAGCGAGCTTGAAGAGTCGCGGGATCAATACCAGGCTGTCTATTCAAACACCTTCGATGCCTGTTTTTCATTCAAGGATTATGTAGTGCGCACATTCGCCGAATGGGCGGACAGGGTACTTGGTGAACAACTGGATCCGGAATCGATAAGTGTCCATAGCTCGTACAGTCTGCAAATTGCCGGGCGTACTATCGAACAGGAAGAAACCCGGACGCTGACGGAGTTTATTGTTTTCGGGCTGCACGACACTGGTTATAAAGCGGCTCTGACTATCATCGGCGCTCCTGCCGGAAGTCGGCTGACGGCAGTAGCGCTTGAACAGTGGCTGGAAAATCGTAACCTGCGACTGGAATTTACCGGCAGTCTTGCATACTCGCCCTCGGTGGCTTACCAGGAGGCTTATCGCAACTATCTCTGCAGTCAGATGGAGTTCGCGGCTTTTGTTGCTCGTCACTCCGGGAAACTGGATTCCACTGATGCCAATATCATCGCGCGGGCCATGGCCAATGATCCTGCGGTGACTATTCAGGGGTTGAAAATCAGACTGCAAGCGCCAGCGCTGAAAGACGTTCTGATGATTTCGGCCAAAGAATACGTGCCGTCGCTGATGCTGGTCAAAACAGCTGGAGGACAATTCGAACTGCAGAAATTTCCCGATATCTACGCCGCGAACCGCTGGCTGGAGTCGGCATTGTCGGCGGATCGTGAATACGCCGCATTGATGATCCATCCCGACTACCTGCAAGAGGCGGGTGAGTTGCTTGGCAGCGCTGGCACTCAACTGAGCTATCGCTACACGATTGATAGCCGGCCGGTCGATTTTTATCTGAACGCCAAAGCACCGTTGGCGGACTACGCGAATGTCGCCTACCGAGCCGAAGTTGCCCTGCACAAAGCCATTGCACCGGCCGGTTATCGCGCGCTTGGCTTCGAGGGCCGCAAGCGCTATTCGCGTCTGAGCACCGAATTCAAGGCACTGTCCATGGTTGAGGCGCGAGACAATGGTTTTCCGACATTCGAGCAATTCACTTACGACTCGGTGAAAGCTCAGATCGAAGACATTTTGCGTTCGCGTGGCAGTTACGTTTCGGTCAATCCCGACCAGATCATTGTGCAAACCGAAGACTTTCGTAAGAGCGTTACCGACGTTTTGCTTGAAGGACTCGCTTTTGAAGCGGCGCATCCGGCCTACGAAACGAAATTCAGCCCGAAATACTATTTGGTCAACGGCCATCCCATCGTTGAAAAACTGGATATCCGCGACCTTTCCTCGCTGTCGAAAACATTCCGACCCGGCGACAGATATACCGCGATGCTGAAAGAGCAATATCAGAACAAGGCGCATCCTGATTACTCATTCAAACGCGCTGTACACGCCCGGAAAATCCGCTGTGAGATGTACCGCAATGCATTTGCCGACTATACCAACGGCAGATTAACCACTGAATCTTTCTCTGCTGTCCAACGGATTATCGACAATCTGAAAGAAGGTGGCGGCTATCCATCAATCGTCAATAGCGTCTCCGAAGGCGACATCGGGCTGTATAAATTCAACATCGGCACGCTGGGTCTGACGGCTGCCGGTGACCGTACAGTTGGCGGCGTTTATATTTTTCGACTGAAGTTATCGTCAGGTTTCTTCGACTTGCTCTATACGCCTGACGCGCCGGATCAAGTCAGCTTCCGGCCGATCGCTGATTTCATTCCTTCGATTCGTTTTCGCAAAGGCCCGTTCAGGACCTACTACAGCGAGCGGATACTGCTGGTTGACCAGAAAGTGATCAATGATTACTTCGATAATCTGGTCGCAACGGTTGATACCCGACCGGTCATTCGCACGCAGCAGCGTTCGTTACTGCCCGATCTGTTCACTTTCCACGACGAGCGAGTGCGCCGTGTATTGAGTGACATCGACGAACGGACCACCAGTCTCAATGAAATAATTGCCGCCCTGGTTTATGAAAACCTGTTGAAGGCCGCAAACATCGTCAGCCTGGTGGTGCCACCCGTAGGCACTGTGGTGGTGGCTGTGCAGGTGATGAAAAGCATCTACGACGCGTCGCAGTCGCACCGACGGGGTGATTATTCCGCCGCGCTGGGGCATGTGCAGGATGTATTGAGCGGACTGCTGACATTGGGTCAGGCTGCAGCGGCGGGGGCGCCGGTTAAAGAACTTACCCGTGCGCAACGCTCATTTCTAAGTCTGTTTGAAGACGCCCGCACGGTCGCGGAACTCGTCACGTATTACACCGGCCATGAAGACCCCGCCGATGAGCTGATCGGTTTCTTCAAGTCACTGATGCAAGAGGGTGACAGCGCATTGAGCAAGACCACGGTGCGTTGAGTCGTTTCGAGCGCACATAAGCATTACTTAACTTTCGTAACCCATGCGCCAACTCACGGCCCGCGTCGCAGCCAACAACCGCTGCGCCGCCGGGCCGTTTTCGTCGGCGTGGAACAGCGAGGTCGGGCCGACGATGGTCAGCACCGCAGCGATCTGGCCGACCGCGTTGAACACTGGCGCAGAAAGCGCATCCACACCCGGCATCAACAAACCATGCACGTGATGCAGACCGCGTTCGCGGATCTGTTCACACAGCGCTGCATAGGCTGTTTCATCCTTGAGCGGATGCTCCGCGACAGCGATTTCCTGTTCGCGCAATTCATCGGTTTCCCGGTGTGGCAGGTAAGCGCTGAACACCAGCCCGGTGGACGAACTGAGCAGCGGCAGCACCGAACCCAATTGCGTCACCACTGTCACCGCGCGCACCGCCGGTTCGATATGCACCACGGTTGCACCCTGATTGCCCCACACCGCGAGAAAGCAGGTTTCGTTGAGTTCGTCGCGCAACTCGGACAGCGGCAGGGCGGCGACTTTCAGCACGTCCATGCTGTTGAGTGCGGCCAGGCCCACCCGCAACGCTTCGCGACCGAGGCCGTAATGGTTGGTGGCGGCGTTCTGTTCGGCAAATCCCGAAGCAATCAACGCCTGCAGATAGCGATGCACCTTGCTCGCCGGCATCTGCACGTGTTCGGCCAGACGCGACAGCGAAGTCGACGGTGACAACTCGGCCAAAGCCTTGAGGATGTCGGTGCCGACCTCGGCGGAGCGGACTTTCTGTTTGCCGTTGCTGTCGCTGGTTTTTTCCATGGGGCTGGCGGTTCCGGTTCGAATGGGCGTCTTTATAGCTTGACGCTGGATAGCGAGCAAATTACGTTATGCGTAATCAGATTACGATAATAACAACCCCGGCGTGCCGAGACCTCTGAGCCAGAGCGATGGGCCATTGCCGACTCCCTGTTCAGGAGGCTCCATGAACCTCGATTCAACCGCGCAGGACCTGGTTTACCAGTCCGGCTTCGGCAACGAATTCAGCACCGAAGCGTTGCCCGGCGCGCTGCCCGTTGGCCAGAATTCCCCGCAAAAAGCCCCGTATGGCCTGTATACCGAATTGTTCTCCGGCACCGCGTTCACCATGCCGCGCAGCGAAGCGCGCCGCACCTGGATGTACCGGATTCAGCCATCGGCCAACCACCCGGCGTTCGTCAAACTGGAACGGCAACTGGCCGGCGGACCGTTGGGTGAAGTGACGCCCAATCGCCTGCGCTGGAATCCACTGGAGCTGCCTACCGAACCGACGGATTTCATCGATGGCCTGGTCAGCATGGCGGCCAACGCCGGCGCCGAGAAACCGTCCGGCATCAGCATTTATAACTACACCGCCAACCGTTCGATGGAGCGGGTGTTCTTCAACGCTGACGGTGAAATGCTGCTGGTGCCGCAACTCGGTCGCCTGCGTATCGCCACCGAACTGGGCGTACTCGAGGTGGCGCCGCTGGAAATCGTCGTGCTACCGCGTGGCCTGAAGTTTCGCGTCGAGCTGCTCGATCCACAGGCACGCGGCTACCTCGCCGAGAACCATGGCGCGCCGCTGCGCCTGCCGGATCTGGGGCCGATCGGTAGCAACGGTCTGGCCAATCCACGGGATTTCCTTACCCCGGTCGCCGCCTACGAAAACCTCCAGCAACCGACCACTCTGGTGCAGAAATTCCTTGGCCAGTTGTGGGCCACCGAACTCAATCACTCACCCCTCAATGTGGTCGCCTGGCACGGCAACAACGTGCCGTACAAATACGACCTGCGCCGTTTCAACACCATTGGCACGGTGAGTTTCGATCATCCGGATCCTTCGATCTTCACCGTATTGACCTCGCCGACCAGCGTGCACGGTCTGGCCAACCTCGATTTCGTGATCTTCCCGCCGCGCTGGATGGTCGCCGAAAACACCTTCCGGCCACCGTGGTTCCATCGCAACCTGATGAACGAATTCATGGGCCTGATCCAGGGCGAATACGACGCCAAGGCTGAAGGCTTCGTGCCCGGCGGCGCGTCGTTGCACAGCTGCATGAGCGCCCATGGCCCCGACGGCGAGACCTGCACCAGGGCGATCAACGCCGAGCTTGCACCTGCAAAAATCGATAACACCATGGCCTTCATGTTCGAGACCAGCCAGGTGCTGCGCCCAAGCCGTTTCGCCCTCGACTGCCCTCAATTGCAATCCAGTTATGACGCTTGCTGGGCCTCGCTGCCCGCCACGTTCGACCCGACCCGGAGATAACCCATGACACAGAATTCCATCACCCGCAGTTGGGTCGCTTCGGCCAACGGTCACAGCGATTTTCCGTTGCAGAATCTGCCGCTGGGCGTGTTCAGTCTCAACGATTGCAGTCCGCGCGCGGGCGTGGCGATCGGCGAGCACATTTTCGATTTGCAGGTGGCGCTTGAGGCCGGGCTGTTCGACGGTGTCGCACGCAGTGCGGTGGAAGCCATGCACGGCGGGCAGTTGAACGCGTTCTTCGAATTTGGCCGTGAGGCGCGGGTTGCCCTGCGCGAACGGCTGATCGAACTGTTCAGTGAAGGCAGTACCCTGCGCGGCAGCATCGAAGCGCAAGGCGCGAAAGTCTTGCCACTGGCTGCCGATTGCCAGATGCACCTGCCGGCGCGAATCAGCGATTACACCGACTTCTACGTCGGCATCGAGCATGCGCAGAACGTCGGCAAACTGTTCCGTCCGGATAACCCGCTGTTGCCGAACTACAAGCACGTGCCGATCGGTTACCACGGTCGCGCTTCCACGGTGCGAGCGTCCGGTACCGACGTGCGCCGGCCGAAGGGCCAGACGCTGCCGGCCGGGCAGACCGAACCGGTATTCGGCCCATGCGCACGTCTGGATTACGAACTGGAGCTGGGCATCTGGATCGGCCAGGGCAATGAGATGGGCGAGCCGATTGCCATCGGTGACGCTGCCGAGCACATCGCCGGTTTCTGCCTGCTCAACGACTGGTCGGCGCGGGATATCCAGGCTTGGGAATACCAGCCACTCGGCCCATTCCTGTCGAAGAGTTTCATCACCAGCGTCTCGCCGTGGGTGGTGACGGCCGAAGCGCTCGAGCCGTTCCGCACGGCACAGCCGGCGCGCCCTGAAGGTGATCCGCAGCCGCTGCCGTATCTGCTCGACAAGCGTGATCAGGATGGCGGCGCTTTCGACATCGAACTGGAAGTGCTGCTGCGCACCGAAGCCATGCGCGAGCAGAACCTGCCCGCCCATCGCCTGACCCTGAGCAACACCCGCTACATGTACTGGACCGTCGCGCAAATGGTCGCGCACCACAGCGTCAACGGTTGCCAGTTGCAGGCTGGCGACCTGTTTGGTTCGGGCACTTTGTCCGGCCCGGAAAACGGCCAGTTTGGCAGCCTGCTGGAGATTACCGAGGGCGGTAAGAAACCGATCGAACTGGCTTCCGGCGAAGTGCGCAAGTTCCTTGAGGACGGTGACGAAATCATCCTGCGCGCTCGCTGCGCCCGCGACGGTTTTGCCTCGATCGGCTTCGGCGAATGTCGCGGCACCGTGATCGCTGCACGCTGACAGGAGCGGCTTATGGATCTCTATGGCTATTACCGTTCCACTTCATCGTACCGGGTGCGAATCGCACTGGCGTTGAAGGGCCTCGATTACCAGGCGCTGCCGGTCAACCTGATCGCACCGTCGGGTGGTGAACATCGGCAGCCGGCGTATCTGGCGCTCAATCCCCAGGGCCGGGTGCCAACCTTGCGCACCGATGACGGTGCGCTGCTGATTCAATCGCCGGCGATCATCGAGTATCTGGAAGAGCGTTATCCACAGGTGCCGTTGCTGCCGGATGATCTGCTGACGCGCGCGCAGGTGCGCGGTGTCGCGGCGGTGATCGGCTGCGATGTGCACCCGCTGCACAACGTCAGCGTGCTCAATCGCCTGCGCCAGTCCGGGCAGGATGAAACGCAGGTGGTGGAGTGGATCAGCCATTGGATCAGCCAAGGGCTGGCAACGGTGGAGCAGTTGATCGGCGACAGCGGTTTCTGTTTTGGCGAATGGCCGTGTGTGGCGGATGTGTATTTGATTCCGCAGTTGTATGCGGCAGAGCGGTTCAACGTCAGCCTGGAGGCGTATCCGAAGATTTGCCGTGTGGCTGCGTTGGCGGCTGAACATCCGGCGTTTATCAAGGCGCATCCTGCCAATCAACCAGACACCCCGTAATTCCTGTGGGAGCGAGCCTGCTCGCGAAGACGGCGTGTCAGTGGCCTTTCATTCAGCTGACACACCGCTTTCGCGAGCAGGCTCGCTCCCACACAGGTTTGTGTGGGCCTCAAGGATGGGGGCAAACCTGCAAAAAGCGGTCAATGCACGACGGAGTTGGGCGGCAGATGGCCGAGGCGTTCGGTCAGGCGCAGGCGCTGGATCGGGTCTTCGCTGAGCAATAACGCATGCTCCAGATCGAAGCGTTCAGCGTTCGGGCAATCCAGCCGTTGATACAGACTGGCCCGGGCCATGTAATCAGAGGCCTTCGCATCACCCAGTTCGAGCACTCGTTCTGCGTCGATCAGCGCGGCGATGTGATCGTCGTGGGTCAGATGCAATTGGCGCAGATTGCGTGACAGACGCTGCAGCATCTGCACTGGCGTGGCCGTCAGCAGATGCTCGGCGCTGAGCTGCATGTTCGGCCCGTATTGGCGTTGCAACAGTTCGCGACAGTCGTTGGGATACAAGCGTCGCCCGCCGCAAGGGTCGAGCAAGTGGTCGGCGCCGGGTACCCGCAACAGGAAATGCCCGGGGAAGTTGACCCCGACCAAAGGAATCTCGAGGCCATGCGCCAGTTCCAGTGCGATCAACGCCAATGCCAACGGCTGACCGCGCTGGGTGTGCAACACACGATGCAGCAGCGCCGCCTGCGGGCGCAGCGGCAGGAAATCATCCTGTGCGAAACCGAGATCGACCATGCGCCGCAACAGCGGTTGCGCCAGTTCGCTGACCGGCAGCATCGGCAGCCCATAGCTGACGCGTAGTTGCAGATCCTTGAAGGTGCGCAACCATGCCTCGGGCTCGAGGGTTTTGTCGTGCTCGGCACTTATCCACAGCGCAGCTTCCAGCAGGGCCGGCGGTGAACGATGCAGGCATTCGAAAAAGCGTTGGCGCGCACTCATCTGAATCTCCCTCCAATGCCTCGTTTTAGCCCCGTCCGTGTTGTTCGTCCAGTGCCGGGCGCGTTGAGCGCGAGTTATAGCGGCGCAACATTGTCCGCTCGGCGGCTCATGCCGGTGCGCGCCAGCAATTTTCGGGGGCAAGCCTATACTGGCGTTCTACAAGAAGTGATTCGGGAGCCTGTCGATGTTCGCTCTCATGCAAAGCACTCGCCTGGAATCGCTGCACTTGAGCGTGGACCCGGTCACCGGGTTGAAGGCGGTCATTGCCATTCATGACAGTCGCCTGGGGCCAGCCCTGGGCGGCTGCCGTTACCTTGCCTATCCCAACGACGAATCTGCGGTCGAGGACGCCATTCGCCTGGCGCAAAACATGAGCTACAAAGCGGCGCTGGCCGGTCTTGCGCAGGGCGGCGGGGTGGCGGTGATCGTGCGCCCGGCCCATGTCGAGAATCGCGCCGCATTGTTCGAGGCTTTCGGCCGTTGCATCGAGCAGCTCGACGGTCGCTACATCACCGCCATCGACAGCGGCACTTCAGTGGCGGACATGGACTGCATTGCCCAGCAGACCCGGCATGTCACCAGCACCACCTCGGCAGGCGATCCGGCACCGCACGCGGCCATGGGCGTGTTCACCGGCATTCGCGCCACGGCGATGGCGCGTCTGGGCAGCGACAACCTCGAAGGTTTGCGCATTGCCATTCAGGGGCTTGGCAACGTCGGTTATGCACTGGCCGAGCAACTGCACGCTGCCGGCGCCGAGTTGCTGGTCAGTGACATCGACCACGGCAAGGTGCAACTGGCGATGGAGCAGCTCAATGCTCACCCGATCGCCAACGACGCATTGCTCAGCACGCCTTGCGACATTCTTGCGCCTTGTGGGTTGGGCGGTGTGCTCAACAGTCACTCTGTGTCGCAACTGCGCTGTTCTGCTGTGGCCGGTTCGGCGAACAATCAACTTTCCCATCTGGATGTGGCGGATCAACTGGAACGGCGCGGGATTCTTTATGCGCCGGACTATGTGATCAATGCCGGCGGGCTTATTTACGTTTCGCTTAAACATCGTGGCGAGGAGTTGCCGACGATTACGGCGCATCTGTCGAAAATCAGTTCGCGGCTGACCGAAGTCTTCGCCCATGCTCAGGCGGAAAAACGTTCGCCGGCGCGGGTGGCGGATGAGTTGGCGGAAAAGGTTTTGTATCGCTGAAAGCAAAAGATCGCAGCCTTCGGCAGCTCCTGCACTCGAAATGCAGTAGCTGCCGAAGGCTCGGGCCGCGATCGGACGATCTTTCTGATTACTTCGGCGCTTTCGCTGCTTTGGCGGGCTTCGCCGGCGCCTCGTCAGGTTCTGCCGCTTCAGCTTTTTCGACAGGCTCGGCCGGCGCATTGATCAGCTCCGACAGCGCATCGGGCTGGCTCTTGAATGCCCGGGCGAACACATCACGATTCTTCGCCATGTAGATCCCGGCTTCTTCCACTTGCTGTTCGGTCAGGGACGGAACGGCTTTTTGCAGCACATCGGCCAGATATTCGGCCAGTTCGAGCATTTTGTCATGACGATCAGCTTCGGCTTTATCCATGA
>NZ_RCNX01000032.1:0-82959 GCF_004307595.1 Pseudomonas sp. Sample_23 | reverse complement strand
CGGCTGTGCTGGCGACGACGTTGATGTCGCGACCGGCATCGAGCTTCAGGTCGCCGCCGGTTTTCACTGTCGACGCGAGGTTTTCCACGGTGGTGGTAATGACTGAGCGATGGCCGCCATCGAACGATTCGTGGAGTTCGTCTTCGTCGCGTGTCGCCAACAGGTTGATGTCGCGCGCTGCACTCAGGCTGGCGTCACCGCCGCTGCTGATGGCAGACGCGTTGGTCAGATCCTGTCCGGACTTGATGGTCAGGCTGTCGCGAGCGCTGATGAAGCCGCCGTCGTCGACAAGGGTGCGCATGCCGCTGCCATCACGTACAGCGATGGCGGTGCGATCGTTGACGATATCGCCCTTGAGTGTCGTCAGTTCGACCTGATTGCCGCGGATTTCGCCGGCCAGTGCGTTGCGGATGCTGTCGGTGGCCATGAGTTTGATGCGCTCATCGGCTTCGACCAGACCGCCCTGATAGAGACTGCCCTTGACGTCGACGGACACGTCGTTGCTGGCCTTCAATGTGCCGACGTTGACCAGATCGCTACCGGCCAGCATTTCCAGATCTCGGCCCTGAATCAGGCTGCCACCGCGCACGTTGCGCGACTCGGCCTGCGCCAGATACAACACCGGCACCAGCACTTTCTGGCCGTCGACGATGCGCTCTTCCATCCAGACAATGTCGTGGGTCAGCGCAGCGACCTGCGCCGAGGTCAGGCTGACGCCGACCGACAGGTTCAGGTGGTTTTTGCTGGCGAGCGCGTTATCCATCAGATAACGAAATTGCTCGTAGTCGTTCTCCAGGCCACCGGCGAGAAAACGCTGGCCGGTCTGGGCCATGACGGCGTCGCTGATCAGCCGCGATTCATAGCGACCGTCACCGAGGCGACGCGCCGCTTCATCGGCGCTGAAGTCGAGCTTGCCGAGCAGGTAGTCGGAGCTCATGAACGCCGTCGTCTGAGTCAGCTCTGGGTTGGTTTCGATCAGATAACGGCTCTGCGGATTCGTGCTTTGCACGAACATGCCGTACGGGCCTTTCGGCAACCGGAAGGTCGAGGAAGCCGTCGGGTCGACTGCGGCGAACGGCACACCTTTGAAGTCCACCGGTGTGAAGCTGATCTGCTTCACGCCATCGGCGTCGACATGCTCGATACGGGTAACGGATCTGGAGGTTTGGGCGACAGCGTCGGTGCTACGTTTGCCCAGGTTGATGTTGATGCCGCCGACCGCGTCTGTCTGGTCGCTGGCCAGGGAACCTGTCAGTTGACCATAAGTGTTGTCGTATAGCGTGCCGTTCTGGATGCTGTTGGTGACGTCGAGCTTGACCTTGCCGCCGGCCTGCATCACCGCAGCGTAAACGGCGTTGCCGTTTGCATTCCAGGTGGTGACGTCACTCATCAAAGAGAATCGCGAATCACTGGAGCGACTGATCAGTTCATCGAACCGCGCCTGATCGAAGTTGCCGGCCGCGGTAGCCGCGTTGAACGCCGGAACATCGACGAACTCCATCTTGTCCCAGAGGCTGTTGTCGATACGCCCAGGGGTGCCCCTTTTCACCACGCGCGTCCCCGAACGCGACTCCGCGCCCTGGTTCAGCAGGCTGTCAGCCGTCACGGTCAGGTCGCCGTTGGCGGCCAGCAGGCTGTAACGGTTTTCAACCTGGTTGGCGTGGATGGTGAAGTTCTTGCCTGCCACGAATCGCGCCGCGCGCGAGTCCTTGAGCACCTCGTCGTTGAATTGGGTAGTGATGGTGATGGTGCCGCGCTTCCAGCCATCACCACCATCGCAGTGCTGACCGCACACCCAGCTCAAACTGCCGGACGACTGACCGGAAGTCAGCTCGAACTCGGCTTTGGCGTTTTCGAAGGAAACCGCGTTGATATCGACGTCACCCTCGCCTTCGATGGTGCCCGACAAGTTGCTGAACAACGCCGCGCGCCCGCCATCGACAGCGTCGAAGCTCATGCTGCCGCGGCTGTAAATATCGCCGTAATAGTTATTCAGGCTGTTGCCGTGCAGCTTCATCGTGCCGCCGCTGAACAGCAGCGTGTCGGCATCGTTGTAGAGACCGTTGGCGGCGGTGAATTCGAGATTGCCTTGGGCGCCGAGGGTGCCTTTGTTATTGATCCGTGCCGCCGTCACCGTGAGGTTCTGGTTGGCGATCAGGCGACCGAGATTGTCCAGTGTGCCGCGCAAGGTCATCACGGTGTCGCCGCCGCTAACCAGTCGCCCGTCCTGCTGGATCACGTCGTTGGCGCTGATCGTGAGTTTCTGCTGCGCGGAGACTTTGCCGCTGTTGAGCAGATTGCCGCCGAGGGTCAGCGCCAGATCGCCGCCGCTGAGCAATTGTCCGGCATTGTTCAGGTTGGCCACGTTGAGGCTGAGCGCCGAAGCACTGGCGATCCGTTCGCCAGCATTGAGCGTCAGGTTCTGCGCACTGGTGTAGGTCAGCCCGCCGTTCAGTTGCCAGGTACCAACACCGTTGACCGAGCCGACATCCCATACACCATTGCCCAGCCCGGTGAGACTGCCCTGGTTGTTGGCCAGTTGGCTCACATCCAGGTCGAAAAGGCCCTGCGCCGCGTGGCGCACATTGCCGCTGAAGTTATTGATTTCGGCACCCGACAGCAGCAGGTCCTGACTGCCGATTTCGATCACGCCGCTCTGGTTGTTCAGATTGCCGGTCAACTTGATCTGACTCGCAGCGCCACCGAGGGCGCGGAGCTGGCCACCGGCGCTGTTATCCAAGCCGTAGGCAGTCAGCTTGAGGCTGTTTGCCGATTCGATCAGGCCGCCCTGATTGAGGACCTGCCCGACGGCTTCGAGCCCCAGCTGATTACCGCTGATCTCGCCGCTGGTGTTGTCCAGGCTGGTACCAGTGAAGATCACCTGATCCTTGCCGAACATCTTGCCGGCGCGGTTAGCCAGGCGCGTCACGGTCAGCGTCAAGTCATCAATCAGGCTGGAAATCAGCCCGGCCTTGCCGCTGGCTGCACTGTTGTCGAGGTCGGCACTGGTGATGCTCACCGAGTCGGCTTGCAGCGTGCCGCCCTGGTTTTGCAAATTGCCGTTGTTCAGCGCCAGTTCGGCATGGCTGCCGTTGGCCAGAATCACACCTTGCTGATTGAGCAGTGTTTTGCCAGTAATCTTCAGGCCGTCGCTGCCAGCGATGATCTGCCCGGCAGCGTTGTTGTTGATCCAGGCGCTATTGATGTCCAGGCGCTTGCCTTGCAAGGTGCCGCCCCGGTTATCCAGCGAGGTCAGTTGATCAAGGAGCAAGCGCTGTGCGCCAGCGTCGACCAGACCGGTGACGTTGCTGAAGACTCCGGCAATGTTGAGGACGACATCGCCGCCATTACCGACGATGCCGCCCTTGTCGTTGTTGCCAAGTTGTTTGGCATTGATGTCGATAGCGTTGCCAAGCAGGACACCGGCGCTGTTGTCGACCTCGTCACCGTCGATGTGCAACTGACCTTCGCTCTGAATCCGGCCCTGTTGATTCAGCAGTTGCGACTGGCCCGGCGAGGTTTGCTTGAGGATCAACCGCGCGCCATCGGCACCTGCGGCCAACAACCCGTTGGCACGGTTATCAAGGCTGGCCGCGTGCAACTCCAGGCCGTCGGCGATCATCCGCCCGCCACGGTTGTCGACGTGTCCGTCCTTGGCCAACACCAGCAATTGCCGGGCGGCGACTACACCGCCACGGTTATCGACAGAGCTGGCACGCAGTTCCACATCGCCTTTGATGGATTGCAGACGGCCCAATGCGTTGTTCAAGTGCTGCTGGACGTGGAGCGTCAGTTGCCCGGTTTCGGCGCTGAGCGTGCCGTCGTTGTTGCCGGTCAGATTGCGCAGGTTTGCGTCGACGATGCCGCCCAAAAGTTGGCCGCTGGCGTTTTGCAGATCTTGCGCGGTCAGGCTCAGGCGATCGGTCCCCTGGATCAGGCCAAGGCTATTATCCAGGTCTGCACTGGAAACCACGCTGTCATCGGACGAAATCGTGCCTTGCGTATTATCCAGCGTGCCGCGACTGGCCACCTCGAGGTTTTTGCCCGTCAGACTTGCGTTGCGGTTGTTGATGCTCTGCGCAGTGATGGTCAAGCGATCCGAGGCTTGCACCTTGCCGTCGTGGTTGTCGAAATCCTGCATCAGCGTCAGATCAGCAGCACCGTTTTCCGCGCTGATCACACCCTTGGCGCTGTTATCAAGGCGAGTGGCCGTGACGTGAATGGCGTCGGCAGCCAGCGTCCCACCCTGATTGAGCAACTCCCCTCCCGACAGTGCCAGTGTGGTTTTCGCCTGGATCTTGCCCGCGCCGTTATTCAGACGTTCGCGGGCGACAACCTTGGCCTCACCGTCGCTGGCGCCGATCAGGCCGCCGCTGTTGTCCAGTTGACGGGCGTCCACGTCGAGGCGACCGGCGATCACTTTGCCGCCGGTGTTTTTTACCTCCTGAGCATTGAGCTTGAGGCTGCCGCCGGCGATTTCGATACGGCCCTGACGGTTGTCGATACTGTCGACCACCAGTGTTGCCGCTTGCCCATCGGCGAAGCGAATCAGGCCGCTGAGGTTGACGATGGCCGGCGCGCTCACGACCAGACGGGTTTCACCATACACACGCGCATTCACACCTTGGTTGACCAGGCGCGCCGCGTTCAGAGTGAGGTCTTGAGCCTGCACGGTACCGTTCTGGTTCTCGAACGTGTCGGCTGCGCTGGCGTGCAATGTGCGGCTGGCCAGAACGCTGCCACTGTTGCTCACCGAAGCACTGTTGATCGACAGATCACCCTTGGCGTTGCGGCTGTTGTCTGCGTTCACCCCGGCTTCAATCACACCAGCGTTGGTCAGCCTGCCGCCGCTGCTCAGGCTGACGCTGTCACGGGCAGCGAGGCTTTGGCGATTGATCAGGTCTTCGGCGGTTTGTACGGTGACCTGCGTACCGGCATAAACCGCGCCCTGGGCATCGAGACTTTTGGCCTTTACATCGACGGCATTACCCGCCGTGACTTTGGCCAGGGTCAGTTGGCCCTTGGCGTCGATCCGGATGTCACCTGCGCTGGCGGCAAGATCCCCTGCCAGCTTCACGCCAACGCCCTGCTCGGTGCCGACCAGTTTGATGGCGCCGGCATACATGCCGCCGAGCGCCGAGGAGTCGATGGCCAGTTGCGGTCTGGCGCTGCCGTCATCGGCACGGGCGGTGGCGCTGAGCGTGTCGGCGTTGACGTCGTTGCGGCCGGTGGTGATGTTCAGGTTTTTTGCGTGGATCTGTGCATTGATCTGCGCACTGCGGGTAATGATTTCGAAACTGTCGACGTTGCTCGCATCAAGACCGACGCCGTCAATCGAAACGCTTCCCTGATCGACCTGAAAGCGCTCCAGGCGACCGTTGTCGAGCACCGGTTTACCGGTGGTCAGCGTGACACGTGGCGTGTTGATGAAACCGCAACCGTTGCAACTGATGCCGTAAGGATTGGAAACGATCACCCGTGCCGATTGCCCTGCGACTTCGGTGTAGCCGCGCAACTGGCTCGGGCTGCCGCCATTGACTTCGTTGAGGATGGTTTGTGCCGCTGCGCCACGCAGGTTCGGGTTGCCGAGAATGATCCCGCCCAGTTGCGTCTGTTGCATGCGGTCGGCGGCGTTGTTGAGGATGACGCCTTGCGCACCGACGTTGTAATCGTGGAAATGGTTATGCGACAGGCCACTGCCATTGGGCGCTGCGATGTTGACGATTGGCACGCCATTGCCGGCGCGATCCAGACTGGTGCCGGGGGCACTGACAACGATGCCGTCCGCCTGCGCCCACACCGGTTGCCAGAACATGACGTTCGCCAGCAAAAAGGCCAGACCACGCTTGGGCATGCCGCAGAATTGCTCGCGCTTTTTTACGGCCGCAGAAGGTTGGCTGGCCAGGAAGGCCAGGTGGCGAATGTCCATATCAGAATCTCGAAGCGGGCAAAAATTAAATGAAGAAATCCAGGCGGAAATAGATCGGCGCTTCACGCTCGGTCAGCGCGTCCGGTCGTTCCAGGGAATGCGCGAAAGTCACGCTGGCGGCCACATGCTGACCACGTGCGAACAGCTCCAGCGAGTTGCTCGACATGCGTCCGTGCTGATCGCCGTTGTAGCGATCGCCGCGAATTACGCCCTGGTCGTAACCGAGGCTGGTGCCGTATTCGGCGAACACCGGTTGCAGCCATTCGGCCGTCACCGGGCGGCTCCAGCGCAGGTCGTTGCGCCAGTAGCCACCACTGTCGCCGGACAGCGATTGATCCTTGTAGCCGCGGATCGACGCCGAGCCGCCGAGGCTGGTGCGCTGTGGGCTGAACAGCACGTCTTCGCTGCGCTGGCCGGTCATCAGGCTGCTGAAGCTGAAGGACTCACCGAGCATTTTGAACGGCTGCAAATAGCTCAGGGTTGCGGTGTATTTGCGATAGCGTGCGTCCGGTTCGCCGGGACCGGGATCGTGACTGCCCTGCGCATCGAAAGCACCAATGCCCTCCTGCACGCCAGCGTCGAAGTTGACGAACGCGCTGCCGACACGACGGCCGTGGTTGAAGCCGAATTGCGCTTCGCTGATGCGATTGCTGCTCAGTTTGAGTTTGCTGTCTTCGATGAAGTTGTTGCTGCGCAGGTACGAAAGTCCCGCACTGAGGGAGGTCTTGCTGACCGCGTCGCGATGGATCACGCGTTCGGCGCGCAACTGATGGTTTTCGCTGTCGCCGGTCTGCTTGAAGTTGTAGCCGTTGGCGGCGATCTGCGAGCGGTACTCGCTCTGGCTGTAGGTGTAACTGAACGTCCACCAGCCCCACGGCAGGCTGTAATTGAGCATGGCGTTGTTGGAAGTGTGCTGGTGATCGGTCATCGCATCGTGACCGCCGCGCAGGCTCAGCTGGTCGGCCAGACCCAGCGGGCTATCCCAGTCGAACGATGTACCCCACTGCTGCTCGCCGGTGCTGCGCTGACCGTCGTTGCTGCGCGACAGGCCGGCGCGCCATGGCTTCTGCGGCGTGTTGGTCACGCGCACCTCGCTGCCGCCGACATTCTGCCCCGGCGCCAGCTCCATTTTGGCCTGGTTGGACGGCAGGCGATTGAGCTGGTCGACCATCTGCTCGATCTCGCGCAGGTTGACCAGTTCACCGCTTTTGCCGGGAAAGGCCATGGCCAGTTCGCGATCCGAGAGCCGGCTGTTTTCCGCGCCCTTCATGCCTTCGAGCTTGCCTTCGACCACGAGCACTTTCAGGTGCCCGGCGGACAGATCCTGTTGCGGCAGATAAGCGCGGCTGGTGACCAGACCTTTTTCGATGTAATGGTCGGTGATGACTTTGAGCAGCTCGTTGAGCTGCGGCACGCCGAGGCATTCGCCGATATAAGGCTTGAGCAGACGCGTCTTCTCGCGCTCCGAGAGGCTGTCTGCACCTTTGAGTTCGATGTCCTTGATGTTGAAGCAGCGCGTATCGGCGGGTGCTGTCGGTTGCGCCGGTTTGGCGTCTTTGCCGGGCAGATCCTTGAGTTCTTCGAGGCGCCGCTGCTGCTCTTCGAGCAACCGGTTCTGACGTTCGCGGATCAGGTCGGTTTCACCGGGAGTGGGCGCGGCCCAGGCAGATTCAAGCGGAGAGAGGCAGAGCAGCGCCAGGCACAACCGCGCCGTGAAGGCGGGTGAAAACATGTTCGATCCCTCGACACAAAAAGTGACATCAAAATAGTGGCGCGATATTAGAGGGCCATCATTTTGACGTCAAACTTAAGTTTGTTCCGCTCATCGGGATTTGCCGCGCTTTCATACGGGTGAAACCAGCACCTGCGTACAAGTGACGGGCGCGTTTTGCGCGGATAGTGGCCGTTGCCCATTCGGCATCTATTCTTGCCACACACGATCACAAGGAGTTTGCATGAGCACCTTCAAAACCCAAGACGGCACCGAGATCTATTACAAGGACTGGGGCAGCGGCAAGCCCGTGCTGTTCAGCCACGGCTGGCCGCTGGATGCCGACATGTGGGAATACCAGATGGAATACCTGAGCAGTCGCGGCTATCGCACCATCGCCTTCGACCGCCGTGGTTTCGGTCGCTCCGATCAACCATGGACCGGCTACGACTACGACACTTTCGCCGATGACATCGCTGGCCTGATCAACCATTTGGACCTGCGCGACGTGACCCTGGTCGGCTTCTCCATGGGTGGCGGCGACGTCAGCCGCTACATCGCCCGCCACGGCAGCGAGCGCGTTGCCGGCCTGGTATTGCTCGGTGCGGTCACGCCGCTGTTCGGCAAGAAAGCCGACTTCGCTGACGGCGTCGACAAATCGGTATTCGACGGCATCAAGGCTGGCCTGCTGAAAGATCGCGCGCAGTTCATCGCTGATTTCAACGCGCCGTTCTACGGCACCAATCAGGGCCAGAAAGTCTCTGACGGCGTGCTCACGCAAACCCTGAACATTGCGCTGATGGCATCGCTCAAGGGCACCGTCGACTGCGTCACCGCGTTCTCGGAAACCGACTTCCGCCCGGACATGGCCAAGATCGATGTGCCGACTCTGGTGATCCATGGCGACGGCGACCAGATCGTGCCATTCGAAACCACCGGCAAGCAGGCGGCCGCGCAAATCAAAGGCGCCGAGTTGAAGGTCTACGCCGGCGCGCCGCACGGGTTCGCCGTGACCCACGCGCAGGCGTTGAATGAGGATCTGCTGGCGTTCCTCAATCGGTAATTCCGCCCGGCAAAAGCCGTAGTCAGATGCTGATGAACCAAGGCCCGCGCGATGCGGGCCTTGTGTTTTGCGCTATGGTATTTTTCTGCGTCCACTACCCGGAGAAGGAAATCCAATGCTGCGAATACTCGGCAAAGCCTCATCGATCAACGTTCGCAAAGTGCTGTGGACCTGTGCTGAACTGGACATCCCGTTCGAGCGCGAAGACTGGGGTTCGGGCTTCCAGTCGCCAAACACACAGGAGTTTCTCGCGCTCAATCCCTGCGCCATGGTGCCGGTGATCCAGGACGGCGATTTCACTCTCTGGGAATCCAACACAATCATTCGTTATCTGGCGACGCGTTACGGCGGTGCGCATTTGTATCCCGCTGAGCCTATTGCCCGGGCGCGGGTCGATCAATGGATCGACTGGCAGGCCTCGGAGCTGAATCGTTCGTGGTCATACCCGCTGATGGCACTGGTGCGCAAGTCACCGGACTATCAGGACCGGGATGCCCTGGCCGCCGGTTGCCGGGACTGGACGCGGAACATGGAAATCCTTGATCGCCAACTGGAGAAGACCGGCGCTTACGTCAGTGGCGAGCAGTTTTCCCTGGCGGACATTCCGATCGGGCTGTCAGTGAATCGCTGGTTCGAAACGCCGCTCGATCACGGGAATCTGGCTGCGGTGCGCGCCTATTACGATCGCTTGAATCAGCGCGACGGTTATCGTTTGTACGGGCGCAATGGCACGCCATAAAGATGCGCTCGATCAGGCTTGCTCACGCACCACGCCCCGCTCTTCAAGCAAACGCACGAACATGCTCAGACTGCGCGACACCGTGCCCCGGCGCCACACCAGCCACGTAGTCAGATAGCGGAAGTCCGCGGTCAGCGGCCAGACGCTGACCGTCGCGCTGCCGGGCATGCTCTGCAGCATTTTGCGCGGCATCAGCGCCAGTCCGGCACCGGCGCTGACGCAGGCGAGCATGCCGTGGTAGGACTCCATTTCGAAGATCTTGCCGGGTACGGCAGCGTCAGTGCTGAACCATTTTTCAAAATGGTGACGGTAGGAACAGTTGGAACGGAAGGCGTAGATATTCTCGCCGTTAACGTCCGCCGCACGTTCGACCGGTGAATGATTGAGCGGCGCGATGATGACCATTTCCTCCTCGAACGCCGGCACACCCTCCAGGGCCGGATGCAGCACCGGGCCGTCGACGAATGCAGCGGCGAGACGCCCGGACAGCACGCCGTCGATCATCGTCCCCGATGGCCCGGTGGACAGGTCGAGGTCGACCTTCGGGTGCTGCTGGTTGTACGCCGCCAACAGTTCGGGAATACGCACCGCTGCGGTACTTTCCAGCGAGCCCAGAGGGAACGCGCCTTGAGGTTCTTCCCCTGCCACCGTAGCGCGGGCTTCCTGCACCAGATCGAGAATACGCCGCGTGTATTCGAGAAAACTCCACCCGGCCGGCGACAGGCGCAGACGGCTTTTCTCGCGGATAAACAGATCGACGCCGAGATCCTGCTCAAGCTGTTTGATCCGCGTGGTCAGGTTCGACGGCACGCGATGAATCTGCGTGGCGGCAGCGCTGATGCTGCCGTGCTCGGCCACCGCTTTGAAGATTTCCAGTTGCACCAGATCCACAGTCATTCTCCAATCGTGAAGGAAACGCTCTTTATTATTCAGTTTCCAGAAAACTAACGCCACCCTACTCTAGGCCCATCCGACGAACCTACAGGACAACGTCATGAGCCAGATTTCCAGCCAGACCCACGCCATCTCGATCAACCCAGCCACCGGCGAGCAGATCGGGCATTACGCGTTTGAATCCGCCGCTGCCCTTGATGCGGCGCTGACTCGCGCTGCCTTTGCTTTTGGCAAGTGGAAGCGCAAGCCGCTGCAGGATCGTTCGCGTCTTTTGACCGCACTCGCCGGCGCGCTGCGTGAAACCTCAGAAGCGATGGCAACCATGATCACCCGGGAAATGGGCAAGCCGATCGCCCAGGCCCGTGGCGAAATCGAGAAATGCGCCAAGCTCTGCGAGTGGTACGCGGAACATGGCCCGGCCATGCTCGACGCCGAAGCCACTCAGGTTGAAGGCGGCAAGGCGCGTATCGAATACCGTCCGCTGGGGCCGATTCTGGCGGTGATGCCGTGGAATTTCCCGATCTGGCAAGTGCTGCGCGGCGCGGTGCCGACGTTGATCGCTGGCAACACTTACGTGCTCAAGCATGCGCCAAACGTGATGGGCAGCGCTTACCTGCTGCGCGATGCGTTTGTTCGCGCCGGTTTCCCCGAGGGCGTGTTTGAAGTGATCAACGTCACCCCGGAAGGCGTTTCCAGCGCCATCGCCGATTCGCGCATCGCCGCTGTGACCCTGACTGGCAGCGTCCGCGCCGGCATGGCCATCGGCGCTCAGGCCGGTGCGGCATTGAAGAAATGCGTGCTGGAACTCGGCGGCTCCGATCCGTTCATCGTGCTCAACGATGCTGATCTGGATGAGGCGGTGCACGCGGCGGTGGTCGGTCGTTATCAGAACTCCGGCCAGGTTTGCGCGGCTGCCAAGCGTCTGATCATCGAACAAGGCGTGGTCGAGGAATTCACCCGCAAGTTCGTTGAAGCGACACGCCAGTTGAAGATGGGCGATCCGCTGAATGCGGACACCTATATCGGGCCGATGGCGCGCTTCGATCTGCGTGATGAATTGGATCAGCAAGTGCGTGACACGTTGGAGGAAGGCGCGACGCTGCTGCTCGGCGGCAGCAAGGTTGAGGGTTCGGGCAACTACTATGAGCCGACGGTACTGGCCGATGTCACCGACCGCATGACTTCGTTCAAGCAAGAGCTGTTTGGCCCGGTCGCTTCGATTATCACCGCCCGCGATTGCGCACACGCCGTGGCCTTGGCCAACGACAGCGATTTCGGCCTGACCGCCACGATCTACACCGCCAACGTCGCGCTGGCCGAGCAACTGACCAGCGAACTGGAAACCGGCGGCGTGTTCATCAACGGCTACTCGGCGAGCGATCCTCGTGTGACCTTCGGCGGCGTGAAGAAGAGCGGCTTCGGTCGTGAGCTGTCGCACTTTGGCGTACGGGAATTCTGCAACGCGCAGACCGTATGGCTGGATCGTAAATAAGCCGGGTGCTGTAAAACCTGTGGGAGCGAGCCTGCTCGCGAAAGCGTCCTGTCAGTCACTGCTGCATCGACTGACACACCTCTTCGCGAGCAGGCTCGCTCCCACAGGGGCACGGTTGCGCAGATGATTTGGGGCACGACTCCCACATGCTCTGCTTCGATTTACAGATACTTCAACCAACTGATGTCCCGGCGCCGCGCTTTCAGTGCCGAAAACCAGCGCACTGCCGGGAACAGCACCACGGCAAGAACCACCGCCGCCAGCCACACCGCCGTCACCGTCGAAAAGCCGAAATAGCTGCCCTGATTCAGGCCGAACAGCGCCACGCCAATCAGGTACAACACCTTCAACGCATACAGATGCAGCAGATAGAAAAACATCGGCGCCGAGCCGAACACCGTCAGCCAGCCAATCCAGCGGCGACTCTGCACACGCTCAAAGGCGAGCAACAGCAACAGCCCTAAGCTCACAGTCAGCGCGAGAAACAGCAGCGATGGCGGGTATTTGGTGATGTTGAAAAAGCTCATCAGTGTCTGCACCAGCGAATCGCTGATCGCCCACGGTTTTTCGCCGTAGCCATTGATCAAGCGCAGCACCACAAAGCCCAGCAATCCAGCGGCCCCGGCAATCAGCAAACGACGCTGACGCTCCGCCGCGTCCATGCCGCGAGCAAACCACGGCCCCAGCGCATAGCCCAGGCCGATTACACCAATCCACGGCAGCAGCGGGTACGAGGTGCGCAGGCGCAGGGTTTCGCTGATCTCGATCCAACCTCGATCATGCAGAATCGCCCAAGGCACATGCATCGCCGACTCAACCGGGAAATGCACCGCGTCGAGCAGGTTGTGCCCGGCGATGATCGCCACGCTCAGCGTCAGCAGCAGCGCACGTGGCAACCAGACCAGCAGCGCCAGCGCAATCATGCTCAGGCCGATCGCCCAGATCACTTGCAGGTAGATCACGCTCGGCGGCAACTGGAAGGTCCAGGCGAAGTTGACCAAAGTGAATTCCAGCGCCACCAGGAACAATCCGCGCTTGAACAGAAACGCGCTGACATCGGCTTTGCCGGCGTATTTTTCGCCGTAGAGCCATGCCGACAAACCGGTCAGCAAGACGAACACCGGCGCACACAGATGCGCCAATGTGCGGCTGAAAAACAACGCCGGCTCGGTGCTGGCGATGTCCATCGGATCGGAGACCTGTCGGTGCAAGAGAAAGGTTTCACGTACGTGATCGAGCAGCATGAACAGGATCACCAGGCCTCTGAGCGCATCAATGGATAGCAGCCGGCCAGTCGTCAACGGGGCAGAACGGGGAAGCACAGGGGGCATGGGTCTTTCGCAATCGAGAGGAATAACACCGGACAGCCACAACGCCGCCCGCAAATTTCGCGTTACCTTATAACACCAGAAAAACAAAACCCAAACATGCACCATCAAAGTTGCCCATCAGCGCCAGCCTTCTATAGTGAACAGGTCCGCCCTGCCCTTGAGCGCTGTCCATGGTCAATACCGAACACCTGATCATCTGCGAGCACTGTGATTGTGTGTACGAGAAAGTCGTGCTCGGCAAACACCAGAAAACCCTGTGCGTACGCTGCGGTGGCGTGCTGCAGCGCTTCAACGGCCTGACCATCGAGCAGCGTCTGGCGCTGACGTTCACGGCCGCGATGCTGTGGCTGTTCGCCAATTTCTACCCGGTGATGAGCATCAGCCTCAAAGGCATGAAAAACAGCGCAACCCTGTGGGATTCGGTGCTCGCGCTGAGCCAGGGACCGATCACCTTTATCGCCATGGTCGCGGCGATCGCAATCATCATCGCCCCGGCATTTCAACTAGTGTTGCTGGTCTGGGTGTTGAGTTTCGCCCTCGGCATGAGGCGGGCACCGGGGTTCAATCTGTGCATGCGCTGGCTGGAAACCCTGCGCCCGTGGAGCATGCTCGAGGTGTGCCTGCTGGGCGCGATGGTCGCGGTGTTCAAACTCGCCGGCCTGCTCGATGTGCTGCCGGGAATCGGCCTGTTCGCCCTGGCGGTGCTGAGCCTGATGATGATCCGCATTGCCGGCCGTGACATCCGCGAACTCTGGGACATTTTATGAAGCGTCCACCGACCGCCAGCGAACTCAACCTGTGCCTGTGCCACAGCTGTGGCCTGGCCTGTGACATGACCGACGAGCCACACGAATGCCCACGCTGTGATGCGCCGTTGCATCGGCGCAAGACCAATTCGCTGACGCGCACCTGGGCGTACATGATCGCCGCGCTGGCGTTTTATGTTCCCGCCAATCTGCTGCCGGTGATGAATACGGTGATGCTCGGCAACGGCGCCGACAGCACGATCATGAGTGGCGTGCTGGAGTTCTGGGAGGCCGGAGCGTGGGACATCGCCCTGATCATTTTCATCGCCAGCATCGCGGTGCCGGGGGTCAAGTTCGTCGCCCTGACTTTGCTGCTGGTCACCGTGCAGCGCAACAGCGATTGGGCGCGCAGGGAGCGTTCGAAGCTGTACCGCTTCGTCGAACTGATCGGCTACTGGTCGATGCTCGATGTGCTGGTGGTCGCGCTGGTCGCGGCGCTGGTGAAGTTCCAGGCGCTGGGCGATATCGAGCCACGACCGGGCATCCTGTTCTTCGGCCTGGTCGTGGTGTTCACCATGCTCGCGGCGATGAGTTTCGACCCACGCCTGATCTGGGACAGGGACACCAGCGACACGGTCAGCGACGCAGCGTCTGGAGCAGCACCTGCAACGGATGGCGCAGCGCCTGATCCGACTGGCGCTTGACCTGGCTGCGGCAGGAGTAGCCGGTCGCCAACGCCTCGCCCTGCTCCGCCGGAGCCTGCACCTGGCGCGCCCACGACTGCTCGTAAATGACGGCTGAGGTCTGGCGATTGCGTGCTTCGTGGCCGTAAGTACCGGACATGCCGCAGCAACCGGTAGCCTGCGTGGCCAGCTTCAGACCGGCACGTTCGAAGACCTGTTCCCACTGGCGGGTCGCGGCCGGCGCGTTGGTTTTCTCCGTGCAATGGGCGAGCAGACGGAACGCTTTGGGCTGAGCCTCAGGCGTCTGCTCCGGCATGACCTTGAGTAACCATTCCTGCACCAGCGCTACTTCTGGGCACTCATTCAGGCCCGGTACTTTCAGGTATTCCTGGCGATAGACCAGAGTCATCGCCGGATCCAGCCCCAGCAGCGGCACGCCGGTCTGCGCCAGCGCCTGCAACTGCTCAGCGTTACGCAACGCCGCGCGATTGAACGCCGAGAGAAAGCCCTGCACGTGCAGCGGTTTGCCGTTGGCGCTGAACGGCGCGAGATAGACCTGATAACCCAGGCGCGAAATCAGCTCGACCAGATCAGCCAGCAGCGGCGCTTCGAAGTAGCGGGTGAAGGCGTCCTGCACGATGACCACGCTGCGTTCGCGCTGCCCTCGGGTTAGCGCCGACAGCGTTGCAACCGTTGCTGGCTGCACCTGCCAACGGCGCATCGCCGCGTGGAAATCGAAACGGCTGAGCAGCGGCACATCGACCATGCCACCGATCCGCGCCAGCGCGCCACGCACCCAGCCAGCACCCATCAGACCGTTATAAAGCGCCGGTACCCTCGCCATGTATGGAATGGTGTATTCCAGCGAGGCAATCAGATAGTCCCGCGCCGGACGCAGATAACGACTGTGATACAGCTCGAGAAAACGCGAGCGAAATTCCGGCACGTTGACCTTCACCGGGCACTGCCCCGCGCAGGATTTGCAGGCCAGGCAACCGGCCATGGCGTCGTACACCTCATGGGAAAAATCCGCCGATGGATCGCGACTGTTGCGCCAGCGCTGCCACAGCGTGCTGAAAAACGCCGGTTTTCGGATTGCGTCCGAGAGCACATCGACGCCCGCCTCGCCCTGCAACCGCAGCCATTCGCGAATCAGCGAAGCGCGGCCCTTGGGCGATTGCGCGCGTTCGCGGGTGGCTTTCCACGACGGGCACATGGCGTCATCGGGATCGAAGTTGTAGCAGGCGCCGTTGCCATTGCAGTGCATGGCCGCGCCGTAGCTTTGCCAGACTTTTTCGTCGATCTGCCGATCCAGCTCGCCGCGCAGGGTCACTTCGTCGATCTTCAGCAGTGCTGCGCCGCTGTTGGCCGGCGTAGCGATTTTGCCCGGGTTGAACTGGTTGAATGGGTCGAACGCGGCTTTCAAGGCTTGCAGCGCCGGGTACAACTCGCCGAAGAATGCCGGCGCGTATTCCGAACGCAGGCCCTTGCCATGCTCGCCCCAGAGCAGGCCGCCGTAGCGCTGGGTCAGCGCCGCTACGCCATCGGACACCGGGCGTACCAGGGCCGCTTGCTGCGGGTCTTTCATGTCGAGGATCGGCCGCACGTGCAGTACGCCGGCGTCGACATGGCCGAACATGCCGTACTGCAAGCCGTGGCTGTCGAGCAGGTCGCGCAGTTCGGCGATGTATTCGGCCAAATGCTGCGGCGGCACGGCGGTGTCTTCAACGAACGGCTGTGGGCGGGCTTCACCGGCGACGTTGCCGAGCAGGCCCACCGCCCGTTTGCGCATGCCATAGACCTTGTTCACCGCTGCCTGACCAACCGCCAGCGTATGGCCCAGGCGCTCCACGGTGCGGTCGTTTTGCAGATGTTCGAGGAACGCTTCGACGCGGCGTTGCAGATCTTCGGGATCGTCACCGCAGAACTCGACCAGGTTGATGCCCAGAGTCGGCCGCTCAGCGTTTTCCGGAAAATATTCGGCAACGCCGTGCCAGACGATGTCCTGCATCGCCAACAGCAAGACTTTGGAGTCGACGGTTTCAATCGACAACGGCTTGAGCGCCATCAACGCCCGCGCATCACGCAAGGCATCCATGAACCCGGCGTAGCGGATATTCACCAGCATCGTGTGCTTGGGAATCGGCAGTACGTTGAGCCGCGCTTCGACGACGAAGCCCAGCGAGCCCTCAGCGCCGCAGAGCACGCTGTTGAGGTTGAAACGCTGATCGGCCTCGCGCAGATGCGCCAGGTCATAACCGGTCAGGCAGCGGTTGAGATCGGGAAAGCGTGCCTTGATCAGCTCGCCCTGTTCATCAATGATCTGCCGCGCACAACGATAGACTTCGCCGACGCGATCATCGCGGGCGCACTGCGCTGCAAGCTCATCCTCGGCCAGCGGCAGACCGCGCAAACGCTCGCCGCCGCGCAGGATCATTTCAAGTTCCAGCACATGGTCGCGGGTCTTGCCGTAGGTGCAACTGCCCTGGCCGCTGGCGTCGGTGTTGATCATGCCGCCGACCGTGGCGCGATTGGAGGTCGACAGTTCCGGAGCAAAAAACAGCCCGGCGGATTTCAGCGCGGCGTTGAGCTGGTCCTTGACCACCCCGGCCTGCACGCGCACCCAGCGTTGTTCAACATTGATTTCCAGAATGCGATTCATGTGCCGCGACAGGTCGACGACGATGCCGTCCGTCAGCGATTGACCGTTGGTGCCGGTACCACCGCCTCGCGGGGTGATCACCACTTTCTCGTACGCTGGTTCGGCAATCAGCCGCGCCACCCGTGCCACATCGTCCGCATCCAGCGGAAACACCGCCGCTTGCGGCAAGCGCTGATAGATCGAGTTGTCGGTCGCGAGCACCACGCGGCTGGCGTAACCAGCGCTGATTTCACCGCGAAAGCCGCTGTCTTTCAGGGCGGCGAGGAATTGTTGGTAATCGCCGGTCAGGGCTTTGGCAGGCGACAGCTGGGCAATCATCGGTCGGGTCATCTCGGTCAAATCGGGCTGTGTGGCGGTGAACAGTTGTGCGCAACGAATGATTGCGTCAGGCTCCGCCATCTGATTGCGCCCATGTTCATTGCTGGCCAGCCCTGGAACAAGCGTAATTTCGACCCGCTATCGATGAGTTTTACGAATGAATCCGCGCACCCTCACACCGTCCATGTCGCTGCTGCTGGCTTTCGAGGCCGCCGCTCGCCACGAGAGCTACACCCGCGCCGCCCATGAACTGTCACTGACGCAGAGCGCGGTCAGCCGCCAGGTGCAGATTCTCGAGAAGATGCTCGGCATGCGCTTGTTCAGCCGTGAAGGCCGGCAGGTGGTGCTGACGGATGTCGGGCGCATGTATCAGCGCGAGCTCAGCGAAGCCCTCGGACAGATTCGCAGCGCGACTTTGCAGGCGATGGCGTTTGGTTCGGGCATTCACAGTTTGCGCCTGGCGACGCTGCCGACCTTCGGTTCGAAATGGCTGCTGCCAAGGCTGAAGGATTTCTACACGGCGCACCCGGGCATGACCGTGCACCTGCATTCGCGGATCGAAACCATCGATTTCGACACCAGCGAAATCGACGCGGCCATCTGCGTCGGCGGCGGTGAGTGGCCAGGCCTGACCGCCCTGCCCCTGCACACCGAAGAATTGGTGGCGATTGCCAGCGCGCAGCTGTCGGCGACTGAACGCAATGAGGCCGAGCGGCACATGGCCGGGCAGTTGTTGCTCAACGTCAGCAGCAATGCCCAGGCGTGGGCGGAATGGTTCAGCCATCACCAACTGCCGCATCGCAGCATGCGGATCGGGCCGAGCTTCGAAATGACCTCGCACTTGATTCAGGCAGTACGCGCCAATATCGGCGTCGGCCTGGTGCCGCGTATTCTGGTCGAGGAGGAATTGCTCAAGGGCGAATTGCTGCAACTGGGCGAGCCGATTACCAGCCGACGCAGCTATTACCTGGTGTACCCGCCGCGTAATGAGAATCTGCCTTCGTTGAAGGCGTTCAGGGATTGGCTGGTTCATACCCTCTGAAGGATCGCGTCGCGGCCATTCGCGAGCAGGCTCGCTCCCACAGTTGCCATGCATTTACATGTGAGAGCGAGCCTGCTCGCGAAGAGGCCAGTCGCAACGACCTCAAAACCTCGGCTTGACCGCCCGCCAATCCGCCTTGTACCGCTGCATCTGCCGCACATCATCGCGCTGGCGAATGCCGCACGTCAGGTACTGGTCATGCAGCTTGGCCAGTTGCTCATGGTCCAGTTCCAACCCCAGCCCCGGGGCACGGGTGATCTTCACGCAGCCATCGACAATCGGCAGCTTGCCGCCCTTGATCACTTCCTCGTCCGGCTCCTGCCACGGGTAGTGGGTGTCGCAGGCGTAATCCAGATTCGGCACTGCCGCCGCAACGTGCGCCATGGCCATCAGGCTGATGCCCAAGTGCGAATTGGAATGCATCGACACGCCGAGGCCGAACACGTCGCACATTTTCGCCAGTGTCTGCGTATCCCGCAGGCCACCCCAGTAATGGTGGTCGGCGAGGACGATTTGCACGCTGTTCTGCGCAACGCTGCGGCGGAACTCGTCGAAATCAGTGACGACCATATTGGTCGCCAAGGGCAGACCGGTGCGCTTGTGCAGTTCAGCCATGCCATCAAGGCCCGGGGTCGGGTCTTCGTAATACTGCAGATCGTCGCCGAGCAGTTCGGCCATGCGAATTGCCGTCTCCAGTGACCAATTGCCGTTCGGGTCGATGCGCAGCGGAAAACCCGGAAAGGCTTTTTTCAGGGCCTTGATGCAAGCCACTTCATGCTCCGGCGGCAAGGTGCCGGCCTTGAGCTTGATGCTCTTGAATCCGTACGCTTCGATCATCCGCGCTGCCTGCGCGACAATCTGCTGCTCGCTCAGCGCCTCGCCCCAGTCGTCTGGCTTGTAGGGCGAGTCGATATGTTCGGCGTATTTGAAAAACAGGTAAGCGCTGAACGGCACTTCATCGCGGATCGCCCCGCCGAGCAGGTCCACCAGCGGCACGTTCAGGTAGTGCGCCTGCAAATCAAGAAACGCTACTTCGAATGCCGAGTAGGCATTGCTCACCGCTTTGCTGGCGTGGGAACCGGGGGCCAGTTCGGCGCCAGCGACGCTGGCGGGTTTATTCGCCGCCACGGTGGCCTGCACGATCGTGCGCAATTGATTGAGGTTGAACGGGTCGAGGCCGATCAACTGGCTCTGCAATTGTTGCTGGATCGCCAGCGCCGGGGCATCGCCGTAGCTTTCGCCGAGGCCGATGTAGCCGTTGTCACTTTCAATCTCGATGATCGAGCGCAGAGCAAAAGGTTCGTGGATGCCACTGGCGTTGAGCAGTGGCGGATCGCGGAAGGCAATCGGGGTGACGCTGACACGGGTGATTTTCAAGATAACGCTCCTGACAGATCAACAATCGATTCAGTGGCTCGCAGCCGGACGAGCCGGCGCTACAACGGCGGCTTCGTCACTTGGCTTTGCCGGGGTTTTACCTTTGGCGCCAGGCGCCGTGCGGGCGAAGAAGATCACCACGGCGGCGATCAGCGATGTCGCCGCCAGGCCATACAGGCCGCCCTCGATGGAGCCGGTGGTTTGTTCAAGGATGCCGAACGCGGTCGGCGCGACGAAGCCGCCAAGGTTGCCGATGGAGTTGATCAGCGCGATCACCGCCGCAGCGATACGCGCGTCCAGATAGCTTTGCGGAATCGGCCAGAACAGCGCCGACGCTGCTTTGAAACCGATAGCGGCGAAGCAGATGGCGACGAAGGCAAACACCGGCCCGCCAGTGGTCGACATGAACATACCGACCGCCGCGATCACCAGGGTCAGCGCGACCCAGGCCTGCTGGAATTTCCATTTGCCGGCCATCGCTGCGAAGCCATAAATGGCGACAATCGAAATGATCCACGGAATCGAATTGAGCAGCCCGACCTGGAAATCTCCGAGGTTACCCATCTTCTTGATCATGCTCGGCAACCAGAACGTCGCGCCGTAAATGGTCAAGGCAATGGAAAAATAGATGAAGCAGAACAGCGCGATCTGTCGGTCAGCCAACAGCTTGAACATCGACGGCTTGGCGACTTGTACCGCTTCGCGAGCGCGCTGCTCCTCGGCAATCGCCGCGACCAGTGCGTCTCGCTCTTCCTCGCTCAGCCACTTGGCTTGGCGCGGGTGCGATTGCAGCCAGAACCAGACGAATGCGCACAACACCACCGAAGCCGCGCCCTCGATCAGAAACATCCACTGCCAACCGTGCATGCCCAATCCGCTGATATGCAACAGCGCACCGGACACCGGGCCGGAAATCACCGAGGCAATCGCTGAGCCGCTGAGAAACACCGCCATGGTTTTGCCGCGCTCGGACGCTGGCAGCCATTGGGTGAAGTAATAAATGATCCCCGGGAAAAACCCGGCCTCGGCCGCACCGAGAATAAAGCGCAGCACGTAGAAACTGGTTTCACCTTGAACAAACGCCATGGCCATGGCTGCGGCGCCCCAAGTGAACATGATCCGCGTCAGCCAGACCCGCGCGCCGTAGCGCTGCAACAGCATGTTGGACGGCACTTCGAACAGTGCGTAACCGATGAAAAACAGCCCGGCGCCCAGTCCGTACGCCGCTGCGCCGATACCCAGATCGGTTTCCAGATGGCTGCGCACGAAACCGATATTCACCCGATCGATGTAATTGACGATGAACATCACCACAAATAGCGGCAGCACGTGGCGTTTGACCTTGGCGGCGGCGCGGGCGAGCACCGTGATGTCCGGCGGACTCTGGAGGGTTTTCAAGGGGCGACTCCCGATCTTGTTTTTTTAGGGATGACTTGAAGCAATGAGCCGATCATGGACGTCGCGCATTGATCCCGTCTAATCTAAACAGGCATTCGATTGATACCCGGATTAGATCAATGTTCGAGCTCACCCAACTGCGCTGTTTCACCACGGTCGCCACCGAACTCAACTTTCGCCGCGCCGCCGAGCGCCTGAACATGACCCAGCCGCCGCTGAGTCGGCAGATTCAGCTGCTGGAGCATCACCTTGGCGTCGAATTGTTTACCCGCAGCACCCGAAGCGTTGCGCTGACGGCGGCGGGCAGGGCGTTTTTCGTTGAAGCGCAGAATCTGCTGGAACGCGCCCAGCAAGCAGCGATCACCGCACGCCGGTTTGCCGAGGGCGACATTGGCTCGGTGAACATCGCGTTCGTCGGCAGCGCGGTATATGAATTTCTGCCCAAGGTGATCGCCGAAGCGCGGCTTAAACAGCCTCAGGTGAAAATCGATCTGGCAGAGATGAATACCTATCAGCAGCACGAGGCATTGCGCGCTCGTCGTATCGACCTGGGCATCGCCCGGGCGCCATTGCAGGAACCGGGCTATGCCACCGAATGCCTGGTGCGCGAACCATTTGTGCTGGCAGTGCCGAGCGGGCATCGGTTGGCCAATGCAGCTGAGGTATCAGTGGCTGATCTGGATAAACAACCGTTCCTGATGTACTCCCATGAAGCCTATCCGCCGTTCAACGAACTGTTGACCGGCACGCTGCGCTCAGCGCGGGTGGCGCCGGATTACGTGCAGTGGCTGGGCTCGTCGCTGACGATTCTGGCGCTGGTCAACGCTGGCATGGGTCTGGCGCTGGTACCGCGTTGCGCGACCAGCGTGGTGTTCAGGAATGTGGTGTTTCGCGAGATCGATCTGGGCGAAGGGGTGCAGAGCGAGCTGCATCTGATCTGGCGGGAGAACAATGACAACCCGGCGTTCGCGATGTTGCTGGAGGCGATTCGCCGGGCGGTGGTGCAGGGTTGGGGCTGAAAATTATTGTGGCAACCTGTATTTGAGCGGAGGCGGAGCGCTCGGGGCTTTGATCAACGGCTCCTCCAGCGGCTTGCCGTCAGGCCCAGTGAACAGGCGTTCGTATTGCTTTGGCATTGGTCGCAGTGCTCTTGCAGTTGTCATGATGAACCCTCTGATACCGGGCTGAATTCAACCCACTTAACTTGCGCGGAATCTATCAGCAAAATTTCGGCACCAAAAGGCGTCGACTTGCCATCGTCATTAACCCAACGTGGATTCTGCATCACGAACTGCCCACAACTGGATTCGGACGGCCACTCGACAGGCCAGCCAAACACGCGCCTCTCGTCATGTAAATGCAGGGTTATGAACCGGTCGAACTGGGCGAAAGCGCAGAACCATTCACTAGGGAAAGAAGATTGTTTCGTGACGTTTCGCTTACGTAACCAGCCGTGCAATTTGTCACTCGTAGCCAGGTAACAGGCAAACAATCCCAGCATCAGCGAAAACACAAATGCCCAGAGCGTTTGCGCCCGATCATCCCAGTTTCCTAATGAAAAACCCTTCGAGCCAATCCACAAACAGAGGTTGCCCACCGCCAACACCGCGCCCTGAATCACAAATGTGAATATCAGCGCCTGCACGATCTGGCCGAACGTATCCGGTCGCTTGAATGCCGTAAGTGAATAGAAGATCCAGGTCGATAGAAAACCTGGGATTAGATACTGCAACAGCGGAATGATGTCCTTGACCAGATCATCCATGATCCGAGACTCCTTTCAGTCATGCCGATCCCGTCACGGACCGACATTCAAAGCCTAGTCAAGGATCCTGCTGCGCCTCGCGGGCAACTGTCACAGCTCATTGCGAGCGTTTGGCGGGAGTCTCTATCCAATGAAAAAAGGCAGACACCGAACTTCGGTGTCTGCCTTTTTTGAGATCCGGGCGCCCGGTTACAGGCAGTCACGCACCGATTGGCGCAGCGATCCGGACTTGGCCCAAGGCGGCCCCTGATAGAGGGACACTTTGCTGCCGTCCTTGTATTTGACGATATCGAGAATCTCATCCGCCGTGATAATGCTCGGCGCGGTAATCCGGTAGCCGTTGGAAATCGACGTCTGCGAAGTCTTGGCCACGTCCTTCTGCCACAGCGGTAACAAACACGCGGCATATTCCTTGGGAGGCTTGTCACTGGTCTTGCTGAGGTTTGGCTCGCCCGGCACCAGCGATGCTGGTAACGAGCAACCCGTCAACAGGGCCAGTGCCAAAGTGCCGATCCATACGCGCATGCTGTTTACCTGTTCCGAAAAAACGTGAATGTACCGTTTAACGGCGTGCACATCCATCGTGGCACCCCGCCGTTACCGGGGTTTGGACAATTTTTTACATCGGTTCAGCCGGGCGTCAGATGGCCTGGCCCCAGGTGGAAAAATGCGACTACTCTTTTCTACCGAGAATGTTCTGGAGGTGATCATGCGGCTCAATGAATACGAACACGAACTTCAACGGGATTTGCAAAGCGTGGCGTCGGACCTGAGATGGTCGGCGGTCGACCTCAAGCGCATTGCCGAACAATTGCGCAAATCAGGTAACGAGGCAGACGCCCAGACTGTGTTGCGATCTTGCACAATCCTGCAAAACGACGAGGAGAGATTGCAGATCTATGCCAGGGAGGTAAAAGCCCGGACCATCAGCCGAATCAAGGTGCACTGACTCCTGATCCAAACAAGAAGCCCCGGTCGAAACCGGGGCTCTTTCGTTATAACGCGTCAACTCACGTTCTGGCTTTGCACCCGCTTGGCGCGTTGCTTGTAACCAGGAAGCGCCGCCGCATAGGCCATCGCTTCCTCCCTGCTGGTGAATGACGCCAACCGGTCACCCTGAGTGCAAACCCGCCATGGGCCGTTGTTCACGCTAAGCACGTCATAACCGTTCATGTGCAGCTTGTTCAGCATTGGAATGCTCATGAGCACCTCCATTTTGTCAACGGTGTTTTCGGTGTACGGGCTTACCTTACACCCGCTCCCCGCTGCGGTGTAAACCGGATTCGCCCTGGCACATGTCAATTCACTGGCACTTTTTGCTACGCAAATGGCTCCGAATCAAGAGGGAACCTTTAAATCCGCTTGCGGCTCGAATATTGCAGATTGATTACAGTTTTATGACACGCATCAACAGGGCAATCATGAAAGTACGCGCCACCGTCATTTGCGAGCAGGATCGCCATATCCTCCTGGTACGCAAACCCCGCCATCACTGGTCATTACCCGGGGGCAAAGTCGAACCCGGGGAAACCCGTGCGGCGGCAGCCGTGCGCGAGTTGCAGGAGGAAACCGGGCTCAATGCGGAGGACGTCCTGTACCTGATGGATTTTCAGGCGGGCAGTACGCGGCATCATGTGTACGAGGCTTCGGTGGTCAACCTCGACGATGTGCGCCCGCAGAACGAAATCGTCGATTGCATCTGGTACCCGCTCGATGCCGTGCACAATCTTGAAACCAATGACGCGACACGGCGCATCGTGCAGGCCTTTCAACGGCGTTTATAACGATCAGCCGGCGAACGCCCGGCGACCGGCGCTGATTTCCGTTCGCAACTCACCGATGAAATCGGAAATATCGCGAATCGTCACCAGATGCTCGGGAGAAACGCCGTCAAGCAACAACTCGACACGCCCACTGCCCGGCTCATACACCTTGATCCGCAACAGACCTTGTCCGGTCGGTGTGCAATCACACTTGAACGTGGGGAAGCCTGACTCGACGATCCGGCAAATATCGGCAATGGCAAGCATGGACGGGCGCCTCGCAGGCGGAGAATCGATCCTTCGAGCATAGACCCACGGTGTGTTTACTGCCCGCTCGAGAATGCCAAGCCGATCACAACTCACTCATGCCATTCAATGCGCGTCGTGATCCCAGATCCAGTTCCACATTCCGGGCAGATTCACCGGCTCAGCGCTTTGCTGAACCGTACGCGCCAACGCAGCTTTTTCCAGTGCGGCCTGATTGTCGTAGAACGGCTTGTCCGCCAGTCTGACCCCGGTCGCCGCCGCGCTATCGAGCAGAATCTGCAGATATTCGCGAGTGTGGCGCGCGGTGTAGCGATTGAGGTCATGGAACGTCACCACGACCGGAATTACGCCATCCACCGTCGGCAATTGACCCTCGGCGATGCGCTCGCGCACTTCCGATAACTGCCGCAGCATGTTCGCCCGACGCCGAGGGCTGGCGTTGAAGCCCCAGATCTTGCCGTCGTTGGCACTCAGGTCCGTGAGCAAGACATGCAAGCCGTGTTTTTGATAGGCCGCAAATGTGCGCTTGTCGTAGTTCCAGAACGGTGGGCGCAACAGCTTGGGCTGCGCCCCGGTGATAGCGGCGATGTCAGCGCTGCCATCGGTCAGCGACTGCTCCAGTTCTTGCGGGTCGAGCGAGCGATGGTTGGTGTGCCAATGAGTCGCGGTGTGGAAAGCGAGAATATGCCCCTCGCCGTGTTCACGCCGCATCAGGCTGCGACCGATCTCGCTATTGCCTGCCCTGGGTGCTCGGGTCTGCACGAAAAACACGGCTTTGATATTTGCCTGCAGCGGATTGCTTTTGAGGCTGTCGAGCACCGCCGCCGTGGGATTCCACAACCCTGAAGCGCTGGGGCCATCGTCGAACGTCAGGAGAAAACGTACGGGGGCTTGGGCCATCAGGCGCGTTTCGGTTTGCGTGGTCATTTCAATCGGCGCGGCGATGCAGCCGGCCAGACCGAGCGCGATGAGCGCAGCACAAAGAAGTTTGCATCCGGATGTCATGTCTTGCCCTGAGGCCGCGGCCGTCGTGTTGTCGAATGGCAAACCTCCATCGCCTTTGTCCATCCCTGCGCGGCTATCCGCGAGCGCAGGTTGGATAAGGTACACAGGGTTTGGTTCCGGTGCTGCTTTCAGTGCGTCATCGGCCGGCACATTGTCAGGTCCGACTAGACTCAAATTTCCTCAAGGAGATTTCAGCCATGTGCGGAAGACTCACGCAGTACCGTGGGATTCACGATTTCGTTGCGGTGCTGAGCATCCCCGATGCGTTGATCAATCACGTTGGCGATGCGCCGCTCAATCGCTACAACGCAGCGCCCACCACTACGCTGGCGGTTCTGCACCAGCACGAACAGGCCATTCATGCCGATAATTTGCGTTGGGGCTGGCGGCCGCATTGGGCCAAGGATCGTGCCCCGCCTATCAACGCTCGGGTAGAGAAAGTCGCCCACGGCGCGTTCTTCCGGGCGATCTGGCGGCAGCGGCTGATCGTGCCGGTCGACAATTGGTTTGAATGGGTTGATAGCGAAGAAAAATCCCGACAGCCCTGGTTGATTCGTCGGGCGGATCAGGCTCCGGTCTTCTGTGCCGGTATCGGCCAATTTCCGGCACCGGGGGTTGCGCCGAGGGAGGACGACGGGTTCGTCATCATCACCGCTGACAGCCTGGGCGGCCTGCTCGATATTCACGACCGCCGCCCGGTGGTCTTCGATTCGGCGCGAGCTCGGGAATGGCTTGATCCGGCTACGCCAGTGGAGCGCGCCGAGCAGATGCTGCTGTTTGAAGGCGAGCCCAGTGAGGCCTTCGAATGGTACAAAGTCGGCAAAGCGGTCGGCAATACGCGTAATCAAGGTGCGCAATTGATAGAACGAGTCGACTAAATAATCCGTCCATCCTTGCGTTAATCAAGCAACGCCGCAACTGAGTCCCCTGCGTTACAAAAAGTGTTTCAACCGCGATACAACGCCCGTAAAACAGCCGTTTGAGCGAATCAACCGCCTGTCAGACATTTCGACAGTCATACATACATTTTCCCGCGCTGCGGATAGCATGCGCGCCGCCTTTCCGATTGGTATACCAGTTGACCAAAGAGTCAAAGAAATCAGGAATCCATCAACAACTTTCAAGCCTTGCAGAGAAATAAGTGAGCGACGATTTTGCAATCAAACAGGTCAGCGGCCTGAAGTGTGTCCATCTGTCCAAGACAGAACGCCTGGAACTCGACTGTTTTATCGGCCATTACATCAAGACCCGAAACCTGCACAGCGTGCCCGATATCGAACGCACCCTGCGCAGCACCCTCGAGGGTTATCCCGGCCATCCGCCGGTGATGGTCAATGAGCTCAATGCGTGGATCGATCGAACGTTGGGGTATCGCGCGACCTACCCGGACTTCACGCAGCTGGCAGACCTCTGAAACGCGAAGAGCCCCGCTGCTGCGGGGCTCTTCGTATGGGTTGTTCAAGGTTTCAGCGGACGCTCCTGATCGCGGTCCGACAACTCGCGGCTGTCATCGTGCTTCCAGGTTTTTTCCTGCCTCTTTTGCCGCTCGATTTCTTCTTCTGTTGGCTCATCATCTTCCGCACGCGTTTGCTCAGTTGCCATGTGCACCTCACCTCAGAACAGTTGATGATCGTTAAAGGGTAGAACACTTTTGCGCGCCCGAATTCACCAAGGAATTTTGTCCCGCGCGGCGTACCATAGCGCCATCCACCCTTACGTCAGGAAGACGCCATGCTCTACCGAATCGCCGCCGACGGGCTGGTGCTGTTTCACTTGTGTTTCATCTTGTTCGTACTGTTCGGCGGGCTGCTGGTGCTGCGCTGGCCACGTTTGATGTGGTTGCACTTGCCGGCGGCCGCATGGGGCGTGGCGGTCGAGGTATTGCACCTGACCTGTCCGTTGACCTACTGGGAAAACCTCATGCGCCACGCGGCCGGGCAGACCGAATACGCCGGCGGCTTCATTGAGCATTACATCTGGCCGATCATCTACCCGGCCGGTCTGACGCCGCAGATTCAACTGGCCCTCGGCAGCGTGGTACTGGCGGTCAACCTGTTGGTGTACGCACGACTGCTGCGCTCGTGGAAACTGCGCCGCGCCCGGCGCATTCCGTTTTAACGCGAGGCCGGTTTCAACGTTTCCAGCCACTGCGGATCGAAGCGTGGCTGGTCAGAATCAAGGCCCTGCGCCTGCATCCGCGCCTTGTGCTGTTCGACTTCATCACGCAGTTGTCCATGATCGCTGGAGTTGCCGTCCAGCTCATGCATCTGCAGCAGTCCCACGTGGTAGAAACGCAACACCTTCATCGCCGTCGGATCGTTGGTCTGCACCGCCGCTGTTACCTGATGCATCACATTGGTGATGCTCATCAGATTGCGCTTGAGGCGCCAGCTGTACACCGCCGGGGCCATCCAGGTCTGATGCCAGAAACGCCCGCGCAACAGCGCCGCCGTCAGCAGAAACGCCACGAATACGCCGCCGACATTGAAACGCAGGTTATCCCCGTCGGGTTCACCGAACACTGCCACCGCAACCGACGAAAACAGCATGGCCAGCAGCAGAAACAGCACGGCGATGATGATCGTGCTGCGGCGGGTCTGCTGACGAAAGGTAGCGGGGTCCATCGGCTGAATCTCGAACATCGAAAATGACTTCCTTGAGTGGCAAAACGCGCAACGGAAAAAACTCGCCAGCGCATTATCGCATCGCACCGGGTTTTAGCTATGCTGGGGCTCCTTTTCATCTTTTCAAAGTCCAACGGGACATGGCGGTATAACGCAGATCGTGCCATCTTCATTCATGGATACACACTATTCGGATGCCATCCGCTGCGTTGTGGATGACATCGTTTTAAGGATCACTGCATGACCCAACGACACGTAATCAATGCCTCGGTCAGCCCGAAAGGCAGTCTGGAAACCCTTTCTCAACGTGAAGTTCAGCAACTGAGCGAAGCCGGATCCGGCAGCACCTATACCCTCTTCCGCCAGTGCGCCCTGGCCATCCTCAACACCGGCGCGCATGTCGACAATGCCAAGACCATCCTCGAAGCCTACAAGGACTTCGAAATCCGTATTCACCAGCAGGATCGCGGTGTACGCCTGGAGCTGCTGAACGCTCCGGCTGACGCGTTCGTCGACGGCGAGATGATCGCCAGCACCCGCGAAATGCTCTTCAGCGCCCTGCGCGATATTGTCTACACCGAGAACGAACTCGACAGCCAGCGCATCGACCTGAGCAATTCCCAAGGCATCAGCGACTACGTGTTCCATCTGCTGCGCAACGCGCGCACCCTGCGCCCGGGCGTCGAGCCGAAAATCGTGGTGTGCTGGGGCGGCCACTCGATCAATACCGAAGAATACAAATACACCAAGAAAGTCGGCCACGAACTGGGCCTGCGCAGCCTCGACATCTGCACCGGTTGCGGCCCTGGCGTGATGAAAGGCCCGATGAAAGGCGCAACCATTGCCCATGCCAAACAACGCATTCACGGCGGTCGCTACCTCGGCCTGACCGAGCCAGGCATCATCGCCGCCGAAGCGCCGAACCCGATCGTCAATGAGCTGGTGATCCTGCCGGACATCGAAAAGCGTCTGGAAGCCTTCGTCCGTGTCGGCCACGGCATCATCATTTTCCCGGGCGGCGCCGGTACGGCCGAAGAGTTCCTGTACCTGCTCGGCATCCTGATGCACCCGGACAACGCAGGCCTGCCCTTCCCGGTCATCCTCACCGGGCCGAAGCATGCCGCGCCGTATCTGGAACAGCTGGATGCGTTCGTCATCGCGACCCTCGGCGAAGCGGCGAAGCAGCATTACGAGATCATCATCGACGACCCGGCCGAAGTGGCGCGGCAGATGACTCAAGGCCTGAAAGCGGTGAAGCAGTTCCGCCGCGAGCGTAACGATGCGTTCCATTTCAATTGGCTGTTGAAGATCGATGAGGGCTTCCAGCGTCCGTTCGATCCGACCCACGAAAACATGGCCAACCTGAAACTGCATCGCGACCAGCCACCCCATGAACTGGCCGCCAATCTGCGTCGGGCGTTTTCCGGGATCGTCGCCGGTAACGTCAAGGACAAGGGCATTCGCCTGATCGAAGAGCACGGGCCGTATCAGATCCGTGGCGATGCGGCGATCATGCAGCCGCTTGATGCACTGCTCAAAGCCTTCGTCGCCCAGCACCGGATGAAGTTGCCAGGTGGCGCGGCGTATGTGCCGTGCTATCGCGTCGTCGCGTAATTTCAAGTCGTAACGCACACCCAATGTGGGAGCTGACTTGCCAGCGATAGCGGTCTTTCATTCAACAGAGACGTTGAATCAGATGACGCTTTTCGCGAGCAAGCTCGCTCCCACAGGATTTGTGGTGTGGCGCAAATTGTAGTCACAACCTCAATCCCCCTGTGGGAGCGAGCCTGCTCGCGAAGAAGCCCGAAAGAACACTTCAATCTTTCGAGCTATCCACCAACCGCCGAGCCAACGCTTTAGCCTGCGCAGCGACGTCCGTCACTGCCGTACTCTCCCACCACATCCCGCGCAACGGCGGGCCCATGGCAAACAACCGAGCGCTCACCTGCCCTTCGGCATCCACCACTGCGCCGTCCTTTGCTGTGATCCCCAGCGCCAGCGGCCCCGGCTGTACCAGCCCCCGCGCCAGCAATTGCTGCGGCAACGGTCGTGCAACACGCCGCCAGTCGTATTCAATGCCGCTGGAATTGATCAGCGCCGCACCGCTGACCACGCCTGTTTCAGTCTCACCCCGCGGACGGATGCGAATGGTCACAGCATCGCCCGCGCCGGGCTCAATGCCCTTGAAAGACGCGGCGTGAATGCGCAAGCGCCCTTGCTTGTGCAGCCGTTCGATCAACTCGGCGCTCAGTGGCGGCGAACGATGGTGATGACTCTCCCACCATGGCCGTACATGCCGTACGAATTGTCGACGCTGCACGTCAGTCGACTGACTCCACAACCGCGCGATGTGCGCGCGAACCGTATCCAGCGGCGCCTGCCAGTCGATGCCTTGGGCGACTGCGTCGCGACAATGTCGACGCAACTCGCGCAGCAACTGGCGGGGCGTACGAATGTTGTGATCTGCTGCCAGAAAATCCACCCACGCCGGCGGTTGACGGCGCACGTGCGGCAGCAGGCCATGCCGGGAGAACACCTCAATCGGCCCGCGATGCCCGGCCTGCTCCAGCGACACCACGGCATCGACCATGGTCAGACCGGAGCCGATGATCAGCACGGTGGACTGCGGGTCGAGTTCGCGCATGGCCGCCACATCCCAGGGATCGAGCGCTGCGGCGTTAAGGCCACTGGACTGCGTCTGCGGCGTGCGAGCGGCGGGAAACATGCCGGTGGCCAGCACTGCCTGCGCTCCACGCAAAACCTTGCCATCGCTCAGGGTGAGCTGCATTGAGCCGGTCCCGCTTTGCAAGTCAACGGCTTCAGCACAGATGTGTTCTACGCTCGAACCTTGCAGCGCGCCCACCGCCCGGGCCTCAGCCAGACGCTGTTGCACATAGACCCCGAACAGGCCACGCGGCGGAAACAGCTCACTGACCGGCACGTCCTGCTCAGCCGATTCCGGCCAGCCGCCGCCGGCAATATGCGCGGTCAGCCACTGCGTCAGATCATCAGGATTATCCGGGTCGACGCTCATCCGCGCCGCGTTGCCGTTCAGCGTATGTCCCAACTCAACTGCGCTGTAAGCCTCACCACGACCCAGTTCAGCACGCGGCTCGATGATCGCAATTCTTCGTTGCCCAGGCAGGCGTAACAATTGCACCGCCAGCATGGTGCCACTGAGGCCGCCGCCGATGATCAGGATGTCCGCAGGCTGCTCCATTCAGATCACCACATTACGCACGAACCGCGCAGCCACATCGCCATCGTTGCGGTAGGCATGCGGTTGATTGCTGGCGAACATGAAAAACTCTCCTTTATTGATGTGCTGCGCCTGATCGCCGAGCATCAGTGTCAGGCATCCTTCAAATACGTAAATCTGCTCGCTCCAGCCATCGGCGTCCGGTTGCGACGGGTAGACCTCGCCCGGTTGCAGACACCATTCCCATTGTTCGACTTCGCGGCTCGCGGTGGCTTTGGACAGTAGCACGGCTCTGCTGCCGGGAATCGTGCCCGCCCAGGCAACCTCATTGATCCGGCTCGGGTCGCGCGCATCGTGCGCCTGGATCAGATCACTGAAGGCAACGTCAAGCGCTTCGGCGACGCGATCAAGCGTGGTCAGGCTGACATTCTTTTCGCCTGCCTCGATTGCTACCAGCATCCGTCGGCTCACCCCGGATTTTTCCGCCAGTGCGGTCTGGCTCATATCCGCAGCATGGCGCAAGCGTCGAACGTTCTGGCTGACGTGTTGCAGAACGGAGGCTCGCTGAGTCAAATCTTTGTGCACTATATTGCTCACTCAGTGGGGTTGGGCAGTATACTGCGCAACGTTGGCGGCATTGTGCGGCCTCCCTTTTAATGTGCGCAAGGTCATGATGTCGCCAAACAATTCTGCGTCCCCAATCCGCTTCTCCCGCTTCAGCAAAGCCGAGTGCGTGCTGGTGCTGATCACCATGATCTGGGGCGGCACGTTTCTGATTGTGCAACATGCCATGACGGTCAGTGGCCCGATGTTTTTCGTCGGCTTGCGCTTCGCCGCAGCGGCGGCGATCGTGGCGATGTTTTCCTGGCGGCACCTGCGCGAGTTGACCTTGTTCGAAGTCAAGGCAGGGTCGTTCATCGGTGTAGCGATCATGCTTGGTTATGGCTTGCAGACGGTCGGGCTGCAAAGCATTCCGAGCAGTCAGTCGGCGTTCATTACCGCGCTGTACGTGCCGTTTGTGCCGCTGCTGCAATGGCTGGTGCTGGGACGGCGTCCGGGGTTGATGCCAACTATCGGGATCATGCTGGCGTTTACCGGTTTGATGTTGTTGTCGGGTCCCTCAGGGGCGGCGCTGAATTTCAGTCCCGGAGAAATTGCGACATTGATCAGCGCCGTTGCGATTGCTGCTGAAATCATTTTGATCAGCACTTTCGCCGGGCAGGTGGATGTGCGGCGAGTGACTGTGGTGCAACTGGCGGTGACGGCGGTGTTGTCATTCTTGCTGGTGGTGCCGACCGGTGAAGTGATTCCGGAGTTTTCCTGGTTGTTGCTGGTGACGGCTTTGGGCCTGGGCGCGGCGAGTGCGGCGATTCAGGTAGCGATGAACTGGGCACAGAAGAGTGTTTCGCCGACTCGGGCGACGTTGATCTATGCCGGTGAACCGGTGTGGGCCGGGATTGTCGGACGGATTGCCGGGGAGCGCTTGCCGGCAATTGCGCTGGTTGGGGCCGGGTTGATTGTTGCGGCGGTGATTATCAGTGAGCTGAAGACCAAGGGAAGGTCCACCGAGGCAGAAGCTGAGCTGGAGCGGGAAACGCAGGGGTGACCCGCAATCTCTTCTGGCTGCTCGCGAAAGCGCCGCACCATCGTTGCCCCTGAAACAGCGCCAAACACAAATTTCCAGACTACTTTGTAGGATTCTGAGACATCCTCGCGTTTGGTGATCAGGGAGCTGGCACGTATGATGCTTCACAAACTTCCGCAGATTAGAAGCCTATGTCCCTGATAGTTCTACTGCTTCTGCCGTTCATTGGCAGCTGTCTGGCAGCGGTGCTGCCGCACAATGCGCGTAATGCCGAATCCCTGCTGGCGGGCCTGGTCGCTTTGATCGGTACCGTTCAGGTCGCGATGCTGTACCCGCAAATCGCCTACGGCGGCGTGATCCGCGAAGAATTCATGTGGTTGCCGAGTCTGGGGCTGAACTTCGTTCTGCGTATGGACGGCTTCGCCTGGCTGTTCTCGATGCTGGTGCTCGGCATCGGTACACTTGTCTCTTTATATGCCCGTTATTACATGTCGCCGGACGACCCGGTGCCGCGCTTTTTCGCATTTTTCCTGGCGTTCATGGGCGCCATGCTCGGGCTGGTGATCTCCGGCAATCTGATTCAGATCGTGTTCTTCTGGGAGCTGACCAGCCTCTTCTCGTTCCTGCTGATCGGCTACTGGCACCACCGCGCCGATGCGCGGCGCGGTGCTTATATGGCGCTGATGGTCACCGGTGCCGGCGGATTATGTCTGCTGGCGGGGGTCATGATTCTCGGCCATGTCGTAGGCAGCTATGACCTCGACAAGGTCCTGGCCGCCGGCGATCTGATTCGCGCACATGCCCTCTACCCCGTTCTTCTGCCACTGATCCTGATCGGCGCGCTGAGCAAAAGCGCGCAGTTCCCGTTTCACTTCTGGCTGCCCCACGCGATGGCGGCACCGACGCCCGTCTCGGCCTATCTGCACTCGGCGACCATGGTCAAGGCCGGGGTTTTCCTTTTGGCACGTCTGTGGCCGTCGCTGTCCGGCAGTGAGGAATGGTTCTACATCGTCAGCGGAGCGGGCGCCTGTACGCTGTTGCTCGGCGCGTACTGCGCTATGTTCCAGAACGATCTCAAAGGTTTGCTGGCCTACTCGACCATCAGCCATCTCGGTCTGATCACTTTGCTCCTGGGCCTGAACAGTTCACTGGCCGCGGTGGCGGCGGTGTTTCACATTCTCAATCACGCGACGTTCAAAGCTTCGCTGTTCATGGCCGCCGGCATCATTGACCACGAAAGCGGTACCCGTGACATTCGCAAACTCAGCGGCCTGATCAAGCTGATTCCCTATACGGCAACACTGGCCATGGTCGCCAGTGCCTCGATGGCCGGCGTGCCGCTGCTCAACGGTTTCCTGTCGAAAGAAATGTTCTTCGCCGAAACCGTGTTCATCAACGCCACGGCGTGGGTCGAAACTACTCTGCCGATCGTCGCGACCATCGCCGGCATGTTCAGCGTGGCCTACTCCCTGCGTTTCACCGTCGACGTGTTCTTCGGCCCCACCGCCACTGACCTGCCGCACACGCCGCACGAGCCGCCACGCTGGATGCGCGCACCCGTCGAGTTGCTGGTCTTCACTTGCCTGCTGGTGGGGATTTTCCCGGCGCAGATCGTCGGGCCATTGCTCGCCGCTGCAGCGCTGCCCGTAGTTGGCGGGGAGTTGCCGGAATACAGCCTGGCCATCTGGCACGGCTTGAACGCGCCGATGATCATGAGCCTGATCGCCATGTCCGGCGGCATCCTCCTATATCTGTTGTTGCGCAAGCAGTTCAAGCTGGGCCGTTTCAAGTACCCGCCGTTGGTGGGCCGCTTCAACGGCAAGCGTTTGTTCGAGCGCAGTCTGGTCGTAATGATGCGCATCGCCCGGCGCGTCGAGCGGCGACTGGGCACCAAGCGCTTGCAGATGCAGCTGTTCCTGATGGTTTCGGCCGCCGTGCTCGCCGGTCTGATCCCGATGCTGCACAGCACGCTGACCTGGGGCGACCGGCCGAAAATCCCCGGATCCATTGTCTTCGTGACCCTGTGGCTGCTGGCGATCGCCTGTGCGCTTGGCGCCGCTTGGCAGGCGAAATATCACCGTCTCGCCGCGCTGACCATGGTCAGCGTCTGCGGCTTGATGACCTGCGTGACCTTTGTCTGGTTCTCGGCGCCTGATCTGGCGCTGACGCAACTGGCAGTCGAAGTGGTGACCACGGTGTTGATCCTGCTTGGCCTGCGCTGGTTGCCGCGACGTATCGAAGAAGTCTCACCATTGCCGAGCAGCCTGCGCAAGGCGCGTATTCGTCGTCTGCGCGACTTGCTGCTGTCGATTGCCGTCGGCGCCGGCATGGCCCTGCTGTCCTACGCCATGCTCACCCGGCAGACGCCGAACCATATTTCCTCGTTCTACCTCAGTCGCGCCCTGCCCGAGGGCGGCGGCAGCAATGTGGTCAACGTGATGCTGGTGGACTTCCGTGGTTTCGATACCCTCGGCGAAATCACCGTGCTGGCCGCCGTGGCGCTCACCGTGTTCGCCCTGCTGCGGCGCTTCCGTCCGCCGAAGGAAAGCTTGCAGTTGCCGGCCCAGCAACGTCTGCTGGCACCGGACGTGGTCACCGATCTGGTCAACCCGCGTTCGGCCAGCGACACCGCGCTCGGCTTCATGATGGTGCCGGCGGTACTGGTGCGCCTGCTGCTGCCTGTCGCCCTGGTGGTCTCGTTTTATCTGTTCATGCGCGGGCACAATCAGCCGGGCGGCGGTTTTGTCGCCGGGCTGGTGATGTCGGTGGCCTTTATCCTGCAATACATGGTTGCCGGCACGCAGTGGGTCGAAGCACAAATGAGCCTGCGGCCATTGCGCTGGATGGGCACCGGGCTGCTGTTCGCCACTGCCACCGGTCTCGGTGCGCTAGTCGCCGGTTATCCGTTCCTGACCACTCACACTTGGCACATCAGCGTGCCGTTGCTCGGTGATATCCATATTGCCAGTGCGCTGTTCTTCGACGTCGGCGTGTACGCCGTGGTGGTCGGATCAACGTTGTTGATCCTCACCGCCCTCGCCCACCAATCGGTGCGCGGCCACAAGACGGCCTCGCTGCCCAAGTCCGTCGCCAGCAAAGGAGCCGTCTGATGGAAGAAGTCATCGCAATCGCCATCGGCATTCTTGCCGCGTCCGGGGTCTGGCTGATCCTGCGCCCGCGAACCTTTCAGGTGGTCATGGGCCTGTGCCTGCTGTCATATGCAGTCAACCTGTTCATTTTCAGCATGGGCAGCCTGTTCATCGGCAAGGAACCGGTGATCAAGGACGGCGTGACCCAGGACTTGCTGCATTACACCGACCCGCTGCCCCAGGCGCTGGTACTGACGGCGATCGTCATCAGCTTCGCCATGACCGCACTGTTCCTCGTCGTATTGCTCGCCTCGCGCGGCCTGACCGGCACCGACCACGTCGACGGCCGGGAGCCTAAAGAATGATGGCGATGACTCACCTGATCGCCGCACCGATCCTGCTGCCGCTGCTGACGGCTGCGATCATGCTGATGCTGGGCGAAAAGCATCGGCCGCTGAAGGCGAAAATCAACTTGTTCTCCAGCCTCCTCGGCCTGTTCATTTCAGTGATGCTGCTGCAATGGACGCAGACCACCGGCGTACCCGGCTCCATCGGCGTGTATCTGCCGGGCAACTGGCAGGCACCGTTTGGCATCGTCCTGGTGGTAGATCGCCTGTCGGCACTGATGCTGGTGCTGACCGGCGTCATCGGCGTCAGCGCGTTGCTGTTTGCCATGGCCCGCTGGGACGGCGCCGGCTCAAGCTTTCACGCTCTGTTTCAGATCCAGCTGATGGGCCTGTACGGCGCGTTCCTGACCGCGGATCTGTTCAACCTGTTCGTGTTCTTCGAAGTGTTGCTCGCCGCGTCCTACGGTTTATTGCTGCACGGCTCTGGCCGGGCGCGGGTATCGTCGGGGTTGCATTACATTTCGATCAACCTGCTGGCATCGTCACTGTTTTTGATCGGCGCTGCGTTGATCTACGGGGTGACCGGCACGCTGAACATGGCCGATCTGGCGATGAAGATCCCGCTGGTGCCGGAAGCCGACCGTGGCTTGCTGCACGCTGGGGCAGGGATTCTAGCGGTAGCGTTTCTGGCCAAGGCTGGCATGTGGCCGCTGAACTTCTGGCTGGTGCCGGCATATTCATCCGCCAGCGCGCCGGTGGCGGCGATGTTTGCCATCATGACCAAGGTCGGCGTCTACACCCTGCTGCGCTTGTGGACCCTGTTGTTTTCCGGCCAGGCCGGCGCCTCGGCATTCTTCGGCGGCGACTGGCTGATTTACGGCGGCATGGCGACCATGGCTTGCGCAGGGCTGGCGATTATCGCCGCGCAACGCCTGGAGCGCATGGCCAGCCTGAGCATTCTGGTGTCGGCGGGGATCCTGCTCTCGGCGATCGGCTTCGCCCAGCCGAACCTGATCGGCGCTGCGCTGTTCTATCTGGTCAGCTCGACCCTGGCGCTGAGCGCATTGTTCATGCTCGCCGAACTGATCGAGCGCTCGCGCTCGGCCAACGAAATTCCGCTGGAAGACGAAAGCGAACTGCTGCCGCGTCCACAGGAATCGCTGCAACCGCCCAAGGGCATCAACCTCGACGACGAGCAGAAAGCCGTGGTCGGCCAAGTCATCCCGTGGACCATGGCCTTTCTTGGTTTGAGCTTTATTGCCTGCGCGCTGTTGATCATCGGCATGCCACCGCTGTCCGGATTTATCGGCAAGCTCAGCCTGATCGGGGCATTGCTCAACCCGTTGGGACTTGGCACTGCGGCGCCGCTGCCTCCCGGCGCATGGGGATTGCTGGCGCTGTTGATCCTGACCGGTCTGGCCTCGCTGATGGCCTTCTCGCGCCTCGGCATTCAGCGCTTCTGGACGCCGGAAGAGCGCCCGTCACCATTGCTGCGCAAACTCGAATGCGCGCCGATTTTCCTGCTGCTCGGGCTGAGCATTGCCCTTACGTTCAAGGCTGAACCGCTGCTGCGCTACACCCAGGCCACGGCCGATGCGCTGAACAATCCGCAGCAATATGTGTTCGCAGTTCTAGGCACTCGGGCGGTGCCGAGCCCGCAAGCCAGAGCCGACATGCTCGAGGTGCAGCCATGAATCGATTGTTCCCGGCACCGTGGTTATCGCTGGCCCTGTGGATTCTGTGGCTGACCCTGAACCTGTCCGTCAGCCCGGGCAATCTGCTGCTCGGTGCCGCGCTGGGTTTCGCTGCGCCGCTGATGATGCGCAAATTGCGGCCGAAACGTGCGCGCATCCGCAACCCCATGGCCATCCTGCGTCTGTTCTTCCTGGTCGGCCGCGACGTCATCATGTCCAACCTGATCGTCGCCTGGGGCGTAGTCAACGCCGGACGTCGTCCGCCCAACTCATGCTTTATCAAGGTGCCTCTGGACTTGCGCGATGCCCACGGTCTGGCGGCACTGGCGATGATCTGCACCGTGGTGCCCGGTACTGTATGGTCGGAACTGGCGCTGGACCGCAGCGTTCTGTTGCTGCACGTCTGGGATCTGCACGACGAAGCGCAGTTCATCGAGCACTTCAAAAGCACTTACGAGCGACCGTTGATGGAGATTTTCGAATGAGCCCATTGCTGTCGAATGCGATTCTGCTGACGCTGTTTCTGTACTGCGTGGCGATGGCGCTGACCCTGGTGCGCCTTTTCAAAGGCCCGTCAGCTCAGGATCGGGTACTGGCGCTGGATTACCTGTATATCGTCGCGATGCTGATGATGCTGACCCTGGGCATTCGTTACGCCAGTGATACCTACTTCGAAGCGGCGCTGCTGATCGCGCTGTTCGGCTTCGTCGGCTCGTTTGCCCTGGCAAAATTCCTGCTGCGTGGCGAGGTGATCGAATGAATACCGAATTGTCTTTATGGGTCGAGATTCCGGTGGCGGTGCTGCTGGTGCTCAGCGGCGTGTTTACCCTGCTGGGCGCAACCGGATTGCTGCGCATGAAGGATTACTTCCAGCGTATGCACCCGCCAGCGCTGGCCTCGACAATCGGTGCCTGGTGTGTGGCACTGGCGTCGATCATTTGCTTTTCAGCGCTGAAGTCCGGGCCAGTGGTGCATGCCTGGCTGATTCCGATTCTGTTGGCGATCACCGTGCCGGTGACCACCCTGCTGCTGGCGCGGGCGGCGTTGTTCCGCAAACGTATGGCCGGGGATGATGTGCCGGCCGAGGTGAGCAGTCGTCAGACTGAAAGTGGTAACTGATGATTTTGTGGCGCCTGTGATGGCGCCATCGCTACAGTAGGAACGCGCCCTCGATTGTGGGAGCGAGCCTGCTCGCGAAGAGGCCAGTCGGGGCGTCGCCAATTCCGGATCGGCTCAAACCCACGCTACTGCCAACAACCCCGCCCCCAGCAGCGCACACAACGGCGAATACACCCAGGTATCCAGCCGCGCAAATCGCGAATCCTTCACTTCCTTGAAGAACCCGACCAGATTCGAATCACCGATCGCCCGAGCGAACATCAGCAACGCGATCGCGCTGATCACCCATTGCAGTGCCTTGTGCTGCACCGCCGGCACGCCCCAACCGACCCGCATACAAACCAGCGCCGCAATTATCAGCAGCGCAGCGGCGACTGCCAGCGTCAGCCAGCCTGAGGGCTTGAAGGCCGGGCGTACCGTGGCGACGAGGCCCGACACCGGCACCTGCGGCACCACCACCGCAGCCGCCCATTGCCCACCCAACGCCCAATACACATGCATCAGGCCGATTGCCGCGAACACAGTCACCAGCCATTGAGCCAACACAAAGGTCATGGTTGAAATCCTTCAAAGGGATTTGAACAAACCATCGTAGTCGGATTTTTTGGCCGTGCACGACCGGTCGGCGGTGCACGGCGTTGACCGCGTTATTTCAGATCAGCCGTCACCTTGTCGGCCACATCCTTGGGCAGCCACGCCTGCCACACATCCGGATGCGCCTTCATGAACGCGACCGCCGCCTCACGAGGCGCGGTGTGCTTGTCACTCATATCCGCCAATGCCTTGTTCAGTGGCTCGATGGGAAAATCGACCTTGCTGAAGAATTCGGCAATTTGCGGGTTCTGCTTTTGAAACGGCGTAGACACGCCAATCGACAGTTTCGATGCCAGCGAGCGGGTTGGTTTCGGATTGGGATTATCGGCGTCTGTCAGCGTCTTCCACGCCTCGGCATCGAACGGCGGCTCTTCCAGTTGCACCAGTTTGAATTTGCCAAGCAGTGGCGTCGGCGACCAGTAATAGAACAGCACCGGTTTGCCGCGACGGATCGAAGAGCTGATCTCGGCATCCAGCGCAGCGCCGGAACCGCTGCGGAAGTTGGTGTAGTCGTCCTGCAAGCCATACGCCGTGAGCTTCTGCTTGTTTACCACTTCCGAGGTCCAGCCGATCGGGCTGTTGAGGAAACGCCCTTTGCCCGGGCTTTCCGGGTCCTTGAATACGTCCTTGTATTTCTTCAGATCAGTGACACTGCGCAGATCCGGCGCCAACGGTTTGATGCCTTTGGCCGGGTCGCCCTTGATCACGTATTCCGGCACCCACCAGCCTTCAGTGGCGCCCTTTACCGTATCGCCCAGACCGACGACCTTGCCCTCGGCTTCGGCCTTGACCCAGACCGGACTGCGCCCGGCCCACTCCTCGCCAATCACCTGGATGTCATTATTGGCCAGCGCGGTCTCAAGGGTAATCGTGGTACCCGGCAAGGTATCGGTCGGCAAGCCGTAGCCTTTCTCGACGATCACCCGCAGCACCTCGGTGATCAGGCTGCCGCTTTCCCAGTTCAGGTCGGCAAAGTGGATCGGCGCCTGTGCCGCCTGCAGCGATTGCGCTGACGTCAGCAAACCAAAGGTGGCCACGCTGGCGGCCAGTAACCGTCGAAATCCGTTCATGCATCACACCTCGTGCTGTTCACAGCAATGGCAGTTGGCCTGACAGAAACGCAAGCCTCTGAATGACTCAGTCAACTGACTTTAGCCGAGGTTCCTGCTTTTTCCGGGGTCCGCTGCGTGCGAGGTTACGTTTCAGACTTTTCCTGCAGGCTTTGCAGCTCACGTCTGACCATGCTGGCGTATGCCGCCGGTTGCAATGCGTAGAGCTGCGAAGCCACCCAACTCAGCCAGGCACCTTGCAGTTCGGCCTTGCGGGCGAACAGGCGCTGAGCGTCTTCGCGTGCGCTGTCGAGATTTTGCGAATGGAAGTGCGCGCGGCTCACTCGCTGGCCTTGAAGGAAATCAGTTCACCTTTGCGCCATTTGGCAGCCTTGGCGGTGACGGCTTTCAAGGTTTTGGTCAGGCCTTCCTGCAATTGTTCATTGGCGGCGAACACCGTGACGACGCTATGACCTTCCTTGAACAGAATCGCGTGACCGTCGGCCGTACTGACAAATGCGTAGTCGCCCAAGCCGTAAACCGTGAGTTTGATGTCGCGAAAGCGAATGTCCATCTTGCCGCCTTCACGGCTGGGCAACACTGACGCGATGAAATGGTCGCCAACCTTGAGTTTGAGCCCCGGTTTGTCATCGACTACCAATGCACTTTCGGTATCGATTTCGGCGATGTAAATGCCTTCGGCGTTTTGCTCGGTGATGTAAACAAAACGTGATTGGAATTGCTTGACCAGCTTTGCACGCAAATCACCCAGCACGAACAAAGCATGCATATCGAGGTTACTGACTGCCAAAGAAACATCCCCACATTTGAAAAACCGTGCAGCGGAAAACACGCACGGCAAAAAACGGCAATGCCGATGAAAACTGCAAAATCACTCAAAAACCCGAAGCGAGCGAAGCGCTCTTGATCGCAAGGTTCGTAGACTACTGGATTGTCATTAGTGAAACCCGCTCCGAAATCGGCAAACCTTGAAGGAAAAAGCCTCAAGTGCGACTGGAGCAAATCTGACTACGAACTTCAGGGAAATTTCTCACGAAAAAAAGCACTTTTCCGACATATCGCTGGCGAAAAATTGCTTTAGATAAGCCCGGTCGTCAACAGGTACTGGCGATTCTAGAGCAGCGATGCTCCTTACGACTACCCGCAACGGCCGTTAAATCCCGGCCGACTGATGAAAAGGACTTCATATGTGCACTTTGACTCATTTTGCCACGTCGGCCGACGCGCGAATCAACACACCTCTGACGATGAAGGTTGCCGACCTAGACAACCTTCCGACATCTTCTAACAATCATCGAACCCCACACTTTCAAGTGGTGCCAGCGGGTATTGCGTTCTTTCACATCAAGGAGATATCCACGGGACGTGTCAGAGGTTTCCGTGGCAATCACAACGAAGCCTGCGCCCTCGCCCGCTCGCTTGAATCAAAAATCGAACTCCACGCCAGCGCCTGCCTCTGATAAGGGGAGTGAACGAACAAGCCGCACCGGCACCGACCCAGGAGTAGATGATGGAACTGCCAACCGAGCTTAACCTGACCACCCTTTTCGAACAGCTGGGCCTGCCCTCGGATGAAGCGTCGATCAATGATTTTGTCGAAGCACATCCGCTGGATCCGGACACTAAACTCATCGATGCCGACTTCTGGTCACCCCAGCAGGCGCAATTACTCAAGGAATGGCTGCGGGCCGATGGCGAAGAAGCGCCGATCGTCGATGAGCTGAACGTACGTTTGCATCGCGGCAAGTAAGTACGATCAGTGCAGGCTGTCGCCGGGCTCGATGTTCAATTGTTCGAGCCAGGCAGCCTTGCACTCCTCCGCTTCATCGCGACTGGCGAAGGCTGTGCCGCGTCGCTCCCCGTTGAGCAAAACTACCCAGCAAACACTGCGCCCCATCGCACGTAAGCCGGCCGGAACACCGCTGCCGATCATCACTGCCACGTCTATCCTGCACTGCATGTGCCCTCCGAAATAATTAGCTACCTAACTAAGTCGTCAGATTAATGCTTTCCGTCGAGAGGAAACAGCAACCGCCGTGCACAGATTCATTGCGTCACCGGTAATAATCTCAGCGCGGATTCTCAGGTTTATAGCCCAGACGCAACCCGCCCCAGTGTCGGCCATTGATCATGATCGGCACCGATAAATCATGCATCAGCTCACCCGTATCGCGCGTGTAAGTCTGCAACAGCACCGGTTGCTGATGGCTGCCGCAGCGGATACCGGTGCGGTCAGCGAATTTGCGTTTGGTGCGATTATTTACCGTGTCGACCTGCACATCGCCGGTCAATGGCTGGCTGAATGCCTGGTTGTGCGTCGGTACATAACCCTGCTGCGTGCAGGCAATCGCAAAAACCAGCCCTTCATGACGCGCCAATAAAGGTTCTTGAATCGCCGGCAAGACCTGATCGGTGTATCGATCAAAGCGGGTTTGAAATTTGGCTGGTTCGGTGCCCGAAATCAGCTGGTAGCTGCGATCGAACAGGTCATCCAGGCTGATCCGCCCCTGCTCGACATCCGCCTCGAAGCGCGCCGCGATCTGGCTCGCACCTTCGCGCGCCAAGTCATAAATGCGCTGGTGATAGTCATCCAGGCCGACCTCGGCCAGGCGTTCGCTGATGGTTTCCGCCTGTCCTTCCATCTGCACAGCGGCCTCGGCGAGGCGGCGGGTCTGCTGATCGCTGATTGCCAGATCGCTGCGCATTTGCTCGATGGCGATGAACAGCGCATCAAGCTGCTCGCGATTGGTTTGCGCACCACGGGCGATTTCGCTGACCTGGGTTTCCACTCCGGCGGCAAGTCGCGCGATATTTTCCAGATGCTGACCGGTGTGCTCGACCTGTTCGACGCCGGTGTGCAGATCGCTCGACAACTCGCGAATCTGCGCCACCACTTGCGCGGTGCGTTGCTGAATGTCAGCAACCATCTCACCGACCTCACCCGTGGCCGCCGCCGTACGCGCGGCCAGTCCGCGCACCTCGTCGGCGACCACAGCGAAACCGCGACCATGCTCACCGGCCCGGGCTGCTTCAATCGCAGCGTTCAACGCCAACAGGTTGGTCTGGCTGGCAATCGACTGGATCACCAGCGTCACCCGCTGAATGTCGTCGCTGCGCACACTCAGGGCCTCGATCAATTCGCGGCTGGCGTTGGCGCGCTGACTGAGTTGCTGCATGCGCGAAATCGAGTCGAGCAGTTCGCTGCGCCCCGCCGCGCTGCTGTGATGCGCTTCGCTGGCGGCATCCAGCGCGTCGCGACTGAGCTGTGAAGTCGCCTGTTCGGTGGCGATCATCACTTCGGCATTGCTGACGATCTGCGCTGCCGCGTCGAGTTGCGATTCAAGTTTGCTGGCGAGCGCTTTGACCGAAAACGCCACGCCGGCGGCAGACAGTGCGTTGTGACTGGTGGTGTAGGAGAGATCGCGAGTCAGTGCGGACAATGCGCTCGCACTATCGACCGGGACGGCAACAGGAGCGCTGCGCGAACGCAGGCGCGGTAGCCAGACAATCAGTATCGCCAGCGGCATGCCGAGGTAGAGCGACCACTCGGCCATAGCCATGCCGGCCAGCAACAGCATCAGGGCGATGCTTTGCAGGGTCGGCGCGATCCAGCGGTTTTTCGGCAAAAGCACTGGTGCAGGCAGCGCCGCAACCAGAGATCCATCTCTCGTCATCTTGATCACCCCACGTTTGTTCTCATTGTTGTGACTGCATTAAACGCCACTACAACGCCATTATCCATGGTCCGTTAGTCGTGGGGTCTGTGGCAGGTCAATGGAACAACGGGGGAAATAGCGCAGACGAGCAAAAACAAAGATCGCAGCCTCCCGCAACTCCATGTAGAAGCTGCCGAAGGCTGCGATCTCTTGCAGGCGCCCCCCTATTCAGGGGCCGCCATGGAATCAGGCCTGACGCTGGTGCTTGTCGATCTGCTCGTGACGCTCTTGAGCTTCGATGCAGTACTTGGTGGTCGGGCTGATCAGCAGGCGCTTCAGGCCGATGGCCTCGCCGCTGTCGTCGCACCAGCCAAAGCTGTCGTCCTTGATGCGCTCAAGGGCTTGTTCCAGTTGCGGCAGCATGCGCTGGTCGCGATCGATCGCGTTGACCAGCCAAGTGCGCTCTTCTTCAACCGAAGCCGCGTCCGCCGGGTCAGCCGGGGTATCCAGGCTTTCGATGGCGATACGATTTTGCTCAATGCGCTCGTGGGTTTCGACTTTCATGTTCTGCAACAGCTCAGTGAAGAAAGCGTGTTGCTCTGCATTCATGTAGTCATCTGCCGGCATAGCCAGCAACTTGTCCTTTGTCATTGATATCTCTATAAAAAAACGTGCATTAAGGCGAATAAGGGAGCGTTTCGGCGAACCGTGTCGGCCGTCGAAAAGGCATCGTTTTATTGCAAACGCCACCCGGCACTCAATTTACGAGGGGCGGCAGTCTAAGGCCCGATCAAAACCTCAGCAACTGTAAATACAGGGAATTTGTCCGACAGGACCTGGAAACTGCTCTGACACAGGCTTCACACGGCCATCGGAGTGCGTTTATAGCAAGAAATTCAGTCCAGCGGCTGTATATAGAAGACAAACGGCTAACCAACCCGCCAGCGACAGCCGGGATTATTCTCGCAAGGTGCATCGTTTCAGCCCGGCAGAGCTTACGCAGCCCTTCTATTATCAGGCCCACTGCGTGCTCAACTCGCCTGAAGGATGCTGCCCATGCCCCGCCCCGCTCTGCCGGCCACAGACGAAATTTCCTTCGCCAGCCCGCCGGTCAACGCCGAGCGCCTGCTGCAAATGATCAGCGAAGAGTACGACGCCCTGCCGCGCCAGCTCAAACGCGTCGCCAGCTACATCAGCCAGCAGAGCGAGCGAATCATGGTCGAGCGCATCAGCGATATCGCCCGCGAGTGCGAAGTGCATCCGTCAGCCATTGTGCGTTTCTCGCAACGTTTCGGGTTCAGCGGCTTCAGCGAGATGCAGGCGCTGTTCCGCAAGGCCTGGACGCACAAAACCACGCCAGCGCAAAACTATCAGCAACGCATCCGCAGCCTGATCGCCAACAACTCGCAGACCGCCAACAGCGGCGACCTGGCCCGCGAATGCATCGACGCAACGCTCTCGGGCATCGAACGCTTGGGCCGCGAACTGGACGAGGTGACGTTCGATACGGCCGTCGATCTCATCGTCAATGCCGACGACATTTACGTTGTCGGGGTCCGCCGTTCGTTCGCCGTCGCCGATTATCTGGTTTACAACCTGCAGCACACGCAGAAGCGCATTCATCTGGTTTCCGGCATCGGCGGCAGCTATCGCGAACAAATGCGCAGCGTGCGCGCCAACGATCTGGTCATCGCCATCAGTTTTGTGCCCTACGCCAAGGAAACCCAACACTGCCTGCGCTTCGCACAGCAGCAGAACGCCAATGCCCTGATCATCACCGACAGCCCTCTGTCGCCACTGGCAAAACTTGCCAACAGCGTGTTGCTGGTCAATGAAGGCAGTGCGCTGGCCTTTCGTTCGCTGAGTGCGACGCTGTGTTTGTGCCAGGCGCTGTTTGTGGCGGTGGCCTATCGGCTGGAACTGAATGTCGATGAGATTCACGAACAACCCGGATTCGACGACTGACAATTGCCTCTCGCTCGGCTAGGTTATGCGTTCCCACCGGTTCGACTTGAAGGAACGCGTCATGAAACTGATCGGCATGCTCGACTCCCCCTACGTGCGCCGCGTAGCGGTATCCGCCAAATGCTTGGGGATCGACCTCGAACACGAGTCGGTCTCGGTGTTCCGCCACTTCGAACGATTCCAGCAGATCAACCCTGTGGTCAAGGCGCCCACATTGATCCTCGACGACGGCGTGGTCCTGATGGACTCGACCCTCATCCTCGATTACCTCGAAGCCAGCTGCGGCAAAAGCCTGCTGCCAAGCGATCTCAAACAACGCGCTAAGGCCCTGCGCCTGATCGGCCTGAGCCTCGCCGCCTGCGAAAAAGCCGTGCAGCTTTACTACGAACGCAACCTGCGCCCGACCGACATTCAATATCAGCCGTGGGTCGAACGCGTCGAAGGCCAGCTCGCCGCCGCATTTACCGCGCTGGAAAAAGAACTTGAACACAGTGACTTGCCTGTCGACGGCTCCCTCGCCCAGGCCGGCATCAGCCTGGCGGTTGCCTGGAGCTTCACCGAACTCGTCGTACCCGATCAGATCGACGCAACACGCTTTGCGCGTATCGCCGAGTACACCGCCTACGCAGAAGGCACCGATGCGTTCATCAACACACCGATGAACTGATCATGAGCTCCACCGACACCGCCGCCCCGGCGTTAAAGGAAATCTTCAACGCCGAGCGCTTGCAGCACATCGCTGACGAAATGAGCGCGGTGTACCCGGCGTTCAAGGCCAAGGCGTTTCTCAAACACGCCCAGGACGGACTCGCTGAACTATCAGTGATGCAACGCATGGCGCGTGTCAGTGAAAGCCTGCATGCCGTGCTGCCGCTGGACTACGAAGATTCCCTCGAAGTGCTGTTCGAACTCGCGCCACGGCTGAACAGCGGCTTCGTCAGCATGTGCCTGCCGCATTACGTCGCGAGCTACGGCGCCCACGCGTTCGACCCCTCAATGGACGCGCTGAAGTACTTCACCACCTTCGGCTCCTCCGAATTCGCCATCCGCTACTTTTTGCGCAGCGACCTCGAGCGCTCGCTGGAACGAATGCACGACTGGACCCGAGACGAAAACCACCACGTTCGACGCCTAGCCAGCGAAGGCAGCCGCCCTCGCCTGCCATGGTCGTTTCGCCTGGAAGCGGTGCAGGCGGATCCGCTGTTGGCCGCCGGGATACTGGATCGGTTGAAGGCGGACGAGAGCTTGTACGTGCGCAAGTCGGTGGCGAATCATTTGAATGACGTGACGAAGGTGCATCCGGAGTGGGTGCTGGACACGATTGAAGGTTGGTCGCTGGACAACAAGCATACGGCCTGGATTGCCAAGCATGCGCTGCGCAGTTTGATCAAACAGGGCGACGTGCGCGCGCTGACGGTGATTGGCGCAGGGGCGAAGGCTGAGGTTGAGTTGTTGGATGTGCGGGTCGAGCCGGCGGTGGTGAGGTTGGGGGAAGCGATTACTTTGTCGTTTACGGTGAAGTCCATGGTGGCGCACGAGCAAAGGCTGGTGATTGATTATGCGATTGAGTATGTGAAGGCGAATGGCGGGGTTTCGAGGAAGGTTTTCAAGTTGAAGACTCTGGGATTAGCGGGTTTCGGGACTGAGGTAGTGCGACGGAATCAAGTCATCAAGGATTTTACGACGCGCAAGCATTTTGCCGGGCGACATGGGGTGCAGGTGATGGTTAATGGGGAGGTGTTGGGGAGTGCGGCGTTTGAGGTTTTGATTTGAGGCGTGAGTTGTTTATTCACCAAAACAGCCGGTAGCGGATCAGTGCACTGGCAGCCGTGCATCGATATTGAGCGCGGCGGCACAGTGGACGACTAACGGCTTCAGCGCTTACCAACTTCCGTATGGAATGCCGAATTTCTCGATATAGCGCTTGGACTTTTCGCTGACGGGATAGGCGTAGCGTCCTTGGTTCTTACCTTGGCTAGGTCCTAGCGGTTCGATCTCCGCCTGTGCTCTCGCGACTTTTACAGGATGGTGGCATGAGTCTCTGACCCAAACCTGCACAACGCCGCCAGGCGCCAGGCCCAGATAGACCGATGAAATATAGGTACTTCGCCGCTCTGGTGTTTTCGCGCAGCGCTGCGCGACCGAAGTCCGCATCATTTGCCTGGCTTCTTCGGGTATATCTACCCAAGCCCGATAAGTTTGAGGCTCTACGATGGACTGCCAGCGAACAAAAATTCTTTTTGGGAGATCAGCGCCGACCACGGCTTTTGCGGACGCGCCCACTCCGTCCCAACCACGGGCCGATTCGGTGCCGTCTTCAGGTTGCCCGCCCGATGCCGATCCACCACCGGTACGCAGAAATGTTTTTCCCTTTATATCTTCCACAGCAGTGTCTTCAACCCAGACCTTCATGTAGTTGGGTTCGGTGAAACCGAGTTCCCACCAAGGGGATTTAGGGTCGTTTTTTGCTGACAGCGGGTCGGCATTACAACCAGCCACAAAAAGCGTACACAGCAGTACTGTAAATAACTTCATTACCAAAGCGTCCAGTCCGGTACGTGTGGGTGCTTTACTCGGATTGCATCTTCCGTGGGGGCGTTGATGTAAACAGCTCTGATGCCACTCCCATCTCTCCTGCCAAGCGGATGGTTCCAGTTGGCGGATGTGTGAATGTACTTGAGTTTGAGTATTTGCTCCTCCTCTGGCGTGGTGCTGTAGTCGCCGGAGACAAAACGATCACACATGGGCTTGAGTTCTTCAGGAACGGCGAAGTCTGGCGTCTCGGGAATGTCTTCGAAGAGAACGCCTTTGGCTCTGGCGAGTTGATGCATCACGCGCAGGCTCACTCTCGACAGTAATCCACTCACCGGACGCTTGAGTTGGACGGCCGCATAGACTCGCTTGACTCGAGGACTAAGTCGATCCTGAGGGCTGACCGGTAGCAGTAATGGCGGTGGCGTAACGATTTCGAGATTTTCGAGCGGCCAACCCTTGGCTAGCCACTGATTTCTCACATTGATCGCATCCTGGTAGATCGATGTGGTAGCGACGTCAGTATACGTACCGACCTCTAGCGTCTGCATTGGGCTAACGAGAACACACTCTTCAGCGTCCTCAAGGTAACCTCCACCCACATCGGAATGCACACCCGGCAAGACGATTTCCGGATGATCCATCGCTACTCGATTGAGAGCAAAGTTAGCCCTGCATTCATCCCGCGCAGCCAACTGCACAACGTCGGTGAAATAACGTCGGTCGAGATAGAGTTTGACCCCCGTTGCGACGGCGCTTTTTATGTTGCCCAGATTGGACCATCCAGCAATCGACGGTACCGTGTCGAACAGCCCAATGAAGCCCACGTTGATGTCGCTGTGATACTGATCAACAAAGGTCGAACTGAGGGCATCGGACATACTGCGGAGAATGTCGCCTAAAGGCCCTTGTTTGCCACGCACTATCTCGTTGGCGAAATGTCTGGCGGCTGCGGCACCGCGACTGAAGCCAAACGTGTCGAAAGTCAACGAAGCAATTTCACTACCGGGATTTTTGTCCAATACTTCAGTGATACGCTGCTCGATCACCGCGAAACAGGATTGGACTCGCCCTGCAACGCCGGTTTCACCACGTCCTGTACCGGCGCCGAATTTACTGTCTTCTTCACCTGAACGGGTACCTATACCTTCGACGTAGACCATACCGAAAGCTCTCTTTCGTGGCCCTTCTCCCTCAGCGAGTCGTGTTGCTCCATACAGTTCGCTCAGCTTCTTCACATTGCTGACATCGTTACCATAACTACTATCCGGATCACCCATATAAGGCTGGCAACTGGCGGGAATATCTTCAGGCGCAATCGGATGCTGAGCGCCACACAACAACCCCGCAGCAGAGTTGTTCGCATTGTTGCCCGTGCCATCAAAGAACACCCCGATCCTCAACGCAATCCCGATTTTCTCAGGCGCGCGCGCAGGCTCTTTCCCATGCTTCTCATACTCGGCCCAATGCTGGGCGTGTATGTCGACGGGTTTGGCTTCTTCGTAGCGATAGTTTTTCGGCGGGTTTGGAACGTAGCCACTCAATCCTTGATTCCTTCTGATCCTTGAAGAACGGCCAGAAGGGTGACAGCCGGGAGGGGGCGGTGCAAGCCGTGGCGGTGTGCCAGCCACGGAGCGTCAGTGCGAGCAGGCTCACTCCCAAAGGGGAATGAGCCTGGCTGGGGATGGCGGGTCAAATCGACCGCTGATTCACCCGCGCCATCAACTGTTCAGCGCTTTCCTTGCGCTCGGAATAACGATCGACCAGATGCGCCTGCTGCCCCCGCAGCAGCACGGTAAACTTGACCAGTTCTTCCATCACATCCACCACACGGTCGTAGAACGGCGAGGGTTTCATCCGCCCTTCTTCATCGAACTCCATGTAGGCCTTGGGTACAGAGGACTGATTGGGGATGGTGAACATGCGCATCCAGCGGCCGAGGACGCGAAGTTGGTTGACCACGTTGAACGACTGCGAGCCGCCGCAGACTTGCATCACCGCCAGGGTTTTGCCTTGGGTCGGGCGCACAGCGCCGAGTTCCAGCGGGATCCAGTCGATCTGCGCTTTGAACACGGCGGACATCGCGCCGTGGCGTTCCGGCGAGCACCAGACCTGGCCTTCCGACCACAACACCAGATCGCGCAATTCCTGCACCTTGGGATGGTCGACCGGGACGTCGTCGGGCAATGGCAAACCGGATGGGTTGAAGATCCGCGTTTCGGCGCCAAAGTGTTCGAGCAGGCGCGCGGCCTCCTCGACCAGCAAACGGCTGAACGAGCGCTCGCGGGTCGAGCCGTAGAGAAGAAGGATGCGCGGTTTGTGTTCGCCGACATTCGATGGCTTAACAGCGTCGATCAGGCTTGCGTCGAGGTTGGGCAAATGATTTGTCATGAAGCCTCCTTACAGCGTGCCGATGCGATCGAGTTCGGCTTTCAGTTGCTCACGACTGAGCGAGTGAAACGGCAGATCGAAGAAGGCTTGGCAGCGTTCACCGATGCGCATCAGAGTGGCTTGGAATGCAGCGTCGATTGCCGCTTCGTCGCCCTGCACTTCGGACGGATCTTCCAGTCCCCAATGCGTTTTCAGTGCGGGACCGAAATACACCGGGCAGGTTTCGCCGGCGGCTTTGTCGCAAACAGTGATGACGATAGCTGGCGTTTTTTTTGCGAAGGCATCGTTGCCTTTACTGTGCAACCCGTCGATGGCGATACCGTGCTTTTGCAACGTCGACAGGCTGCGCGGCAGGACCTGGCCTTTGGGAAAACTGCCGGCACTCACCGCTTGGAAACCAGCGGGAGCCAGGTGATTGAACATGGCTTCGGAAAGAATGCTGCGGCAGCTATTGGCCGTGCACATGAACAGGACTCGCATCGATGCGCTCCGTAGATAGTGGAAGATTCAGCAGCAGGCGCGTTCGCGCACGGGACGGCCATCCATGTTTTGCAGGCGCGCGGCGTTGTCCTTGAGCCAATCGGCATTGGCCTTGGATGTCAGCTGAAGGATTTCGCCAATCCATGCCGGCAGTTGCGGATTGAGGCGGTAATACACCCACTGGCCCTGACGGCGGTCGAGCAGCAAACCGTTACTGCGCAGCTGCGCGAGATGGCGGCTGATTTTCGGCTGGCTGTCGTCAAGCGCACACATCAACTCGCAAACGCAGAGTTCACCTTGCTCGGCGATGAGCAGGATGGCGCGGACACGGGTTTCGTCGGCGAGGCTTTTGAAGACTTCGGTGGGGGTGATCATGGTGATCGGCTCGCCATATACGGGAAATCGAATATACGGATATCCATATATTTATCAACCCGCGAAAGCAGCCACGGTGAGTAAACGTGTGGGAGCGAGCCTGCTCGCGAAGGCGGTGGGTCAGGCGAGGTTTGCGTATCAGATACACCGCTTTCGCGAGCAGGCTCGCTCCCACAGGGAGACGGGATGCATCTGGTTAACCGCGCAATAGGCCCTGCTCGGCCTCACACAATCCCACCACATAATCCCAGACCACCCGCAGCCGCACGGATTTGTGCAGCTCCCGGCGGGTGCTGATCCAGTAGCTGCGCTCGATGCTTTCATCCGGCAACAGCGCCACCAGATCCGGGTCGGAAGCGGCCATGTAGCAAGGCAACACCGCAATGCCCAATCCTGACCGAGCGGCTTCCTGTTGGGCGATGACGCTGGTGCTGTGAAACACCACGCGCGGGCTGCGGCAGAAGCTGTTGAGGAACATCAGTTCCTGACTGAACAGCAGGTCGTCAACGTAACCGATCCACGCATGCCGGCCCAGGTCTTCGCGGCTGTGCAGTGGCGGTGCGTTGTCGAGGTAGGTTTGGCTGGCGTAAAGCGCGAGCCGATAGTCAGTGAGCTTGCGCGTGACCAGCATGTCGGCGGACGGCCGTTCGAGGTGGATGCTGATCTCCGCTTCACGGTTGAGGATGCTGACAAAGCGCGGCACGGCGACCAGTTCTACTTCCAGCCCCGGATAACGCTCGAACAAGCCAATCATGCGACTGGCGAGAAACTTGATGCCGAGGCCTTCGGTGACGCCGACGCGGATCTTGCCCAGCGGCGCGGTGGACTGGGTGATTTCTTCCTGCGCCAGCAGCGCGACGTTTTCCATCGCCTCGGCGTGCTTGAGCAAGGCCTCCCCCGCCGGGGTCATTTCATAGCCTTGGGCGTGCTGGACGAACAGCGCCGTGCCGAGGCTTTTCTCGATCGATTCAATATGCCGCGCCACCGTCGCGTGGGTGGTATTGAGACGGCGCGCGGCAGTGAGCAGGCGGCCGCTGCGTTGCAGCTCGAGAAAAAAGCGCAGGTCGTTCCAGTCGAACATGGCAGGTCCTTGTCAGCTATCGTCACTTCGGGCTGTTTGAAAACGCACAGCGGGTGCGCAAAAACTAACATTCTTTTAACGAAAGCTAACAACTAGAGTGTCCGACAATAAAAACAAAAAGCGAGGTCAGGGCATGCACACGTCCCTGGATGAATTCGACTACATCGTGGTCGGCGCCGGCCCCGCCGGTTGCTTGCTGGCCAACCGGCTCTCAGCGGATCCCCAACAGCGGGTGTTGCTGCTCGAAGCCGGCGGACGCGACAACTACGCCTGGATTCATATTCCTGTGGGTTACCTGTTCTGCATCGGTAACCCGCGCACTGATTGGTGCTTCAAAACCGAACAACAACCCGGCCTCAACGGTCGCGCGCTGAGCTATCCGCGGGGCAAGGTGCTGGGCGGCTGTTCGTCGATCAACGGCATGATCTACATGCGCGGCCAGGCCGGCGACTATGACGGTTGGGCGGCGGCGGGCAATCCGGGCTGGGCCTGGAAAGACGTGCTGCCGCTGTTCAAACAGAGCGAAAACCACTTTGCCGGCGGCGCTGAATTTCATGGCGATCAGGGTGAATGGCGGGTCGAACAGCAGCGCCTGTCGTGGCCGATTCTGGATGCCTTTCGCAGCGCTGCCGAGCAGAGCGGCATCGCCAGCATCAATGACTTCAACCAGGGCGACAACGAGGGCTGCGGCTACTTTCAGGTCAACCAGAAAGCCGGGGTGCGCTGGAACGCGGCCAAGGCCTTTTTGAAACCGCTGCGCAGCCGAGCGAACCTGACCGTGCTGACCGGCGTCGAGGTTGATCGTGTCTTGCTGGAGGACGGCCGCGCGGCGAAAGTCAGCGCGCAGCATGAAGGCCAGACCAGACAGTTCAAGGCGCGCAAGGAGATTGTCTTGTGCGCCGGCTCGGTCGGCTCGCCGAGCATTTTGCAGCGCTCCGGGATCGGTCCGCGGCCGCTGCTCGAACACTTAGGTATAGGCGTGATTCATGAGCTGCCGGGCGTCGGCGGCAACCTGCAGGATCACCTGCAACTGCGCCTGATCTACAAGCTGGAAAACGCCCGCACCCTGAACCAGATCGCCGGCAGCCTGTGGGGCAAGATGGGCATGGGCCTGCGTTATCTGTACGACCGCAGCGGGCCGTTGTCGATGGCGCCGAGTCAGTTGGGCGCGTTTGCCCGCTCCGGCCCCGAGCAAACCTCGGCGAACTTGCAATATCACGTGCAGCCGCTGTCGCTGGAGCGCTTTGGCGAGCCGTTGCACAGCTTCCCGGCGTTCACCGCCTCGGTGTGCGACTTGCGCCCGCAGAGCCGTGGGCGCATCGAGATCCGCTCCGCCGATCCGCAAGCGGCGCCGCTGATCCAGCCCAATTACCTCAGCCATCCAGAAGACCTGCGCGTCGCCGCCGATGCGATTCGCCTGACCCGGCGCATCGTCAGCGCCCCTGCCCTGCAAGCGTTCAAACCGGTCGAATACCTGCCCGGCGACAGCTTGCAAAGCGAAGAACAATTGCATGAAGCGGCGGCGAAAATCGGCACGACGATTTTCCATCCGGTCGGCACCTGCCGCATGGGCAACGACGGTGACGCAGTGGTCGATGCGCAATTGCGCGTGCATGGCGTGCCGGGTCTGCGCGTTGCCGATGCGTCGATCATGCCAAGAATTACCTCGGGCAATACCTGTTCGCCTACGCTGATGATTGCCGAGAAGGCGGCACAACTGATTTTGTCCAGATCTGCAGATATCTCCCCTGTGGGAGCGAGCCTGCTCGCGAATGCGGTAGCTCACTCAGCCTAGAAGTTGACTGACAAAAAGCTTTCGCGAGCAGGCTCGCTCCCACAGGAATCATCACCAGACTCAGGCATCGCGCATCACCGGACACGCAACACCAGTGGAACAACAAAAACAATCACTGTGAGGGATACCGATATGTCAGAACACGTTCAGCCGCTGGACGCTGCGGGCAGCGCCGAGACCAGCAACGCCACGCAGAAAGTCATCTTCGCCTCGTCACTCGGGACGGTGTTCGAGTGGTATGACTTCTTCCTCTACGGCGCCCTCGCGGCGGTGATCAGCAAGCAGTTTTTTGCCGGGGTCAACGACACCACGGCATTCATCTTCGCGCTGATGGCGTTCGCCGCCGGCTTCATCGTACGGCCGTTCGGCGCGTTGGTGTTCGGCCGCCTGGGCGACATGATCGGGCGCAAATACACCTTTCTGGCGACGATCATTCTGATGGGCGTGGCGACGTTCTGCGTCGGCCTGCTGCCGACCTACGCCAGCATTGGCATCGCCGCGCCGATCATTCTGGTGGTGCTGCGCATGCTTCAGGGCCTGGCGCTCGGTGGGGAATACGGCGGGGCGGCGACCTACGTGGCCGAGCACGCGCCCATCGGCAAACGCGGCTTCCACACCAGTTGGATTCAATCCACCGCGACCCTCGGCCTGCTGCTCTCGCTGCTGGTAGTGCTCGGTTGCCGCTACTTCACCGGCGACCAGTTTGAAGTCTGGGGCTGGCGCATTCCGTTCCTGCTGTCGATCGTGCTGCTGGGTATTTCCACCTGGATTCGCCTGAGCCTGCACGAGTCGCCGGCCTATCTGAAAATGAAGGAAGAAGGCAAAACCTCGAAGGCACCGATCCGCGAATCATTCGGCAAATGGGAAAACCTCAAAGTAGTGCTGATCGCGCTGTTCAGCATCAACGCCGGGCAAGCGGTGACCTTTTACGCCGCGCAGTTCTACGTGCTGTTCTTCCTCACCCAGTTCCTGAAAATGGACCCGGCGGTGGCCAACAGTCTGCTGATCATCAGCGTGGTGATCGGCGCGCCGTTCTTCATCTTTTTCGGCTGGCTGTCGGACAAGGTCGGGCGTAAACCGGTGCTGATGCTCGGCCTGCTGCTGGCGACCGCACTGTACTTCCCGATCTTCAAGTCCTTGGCCCACTACGCCAACCCGGCGATCGATCAGGCCAGCCGTCAGGCGCCGATCACCGTCCTCGCCGACCCCGCCACTTGCACCTTCCAGTTCGATCCGGTGGGCAAGGCTAAATTCGACAGCCCCTGCGACAAGGTCAAGACCTTCCTGGTCAAACAAGGCCTGCCCTACTCCAGCGTCGCAGCACCTGCGGGCAGCGCCGTGCAAGTGAGTGTCGGCGACGTGAAGCTGGATGGTTTCGATGAGGCGGCACTGCGCGGCGCGATTACCCTCGCCGGCTACCCGCAACAAGCCGATATGCAGCAGATCAACAAACCGATGATCGTCGCCCTGATCGTCGCGCTGATCATCATCTCGGCCATGTGCTACGGCCCGCTGGCCGCGTTGATGGTCGAACTGTTCCCGACCCGCATTCGCTACACCTCGATGTCGCTGCCCTATCACATCGGCAACGGCTGGTTTGGCGGCTTCCTGCCGACGGTGTCGTTCGCGCTGGTGGTGTACACCGGGGATATTTTCTACGGGCTGTGGTATCCGGTGCTGATCACCGGGGTGAGCCTGGTGGTGGGGATGATCTGTCTGCGTGAGACGAAGAATATCGATCTCGACAAGAACTGAAAAACCCGCTGCCACAATGGCGAGGGAAGCGATTCTCTCGCCATTTTTTGCTCAGGCGTCCGCCTTGATCACTTCGAATTTCACCTGGTCCGGATAAAACGCCACGTAGTCGCGGATCGGTGCGACGGAGACCTTCGGGTTTTCGTACGTCCACACCGCGTTGGCACCCTCATGTCCGGGCACTTGCAGGCTGAAATAGTTGGCGTCGCCCTTGTACGGGCAATAGCTGGTGTGGTCGGTGCGGGCGAAGTATTTTTCGTCGATGTCTTCGCGCGGGATGTAGTACACCGGCGGATAGTTGGCCTCATTGAGGATCAGCGCGTGGGAGGACGCGGCGACCTGGATGCCGTGGAATTTCACCAGCAGGCAGCCGCTGAGTTGTTCAACGCTGATCACGGGGCTGGGGCTTTTCATGGGGTTCTCCTGAAGACGGCGAAGAGACCGGTTCAGGTATAGCTGATGGTTGCGCAGCTCGACTGGATTACGGCCGAACGGCTAAACCTCCTGCAACGCTTTTATCTGTATATCCATACAGATAAAAGTTGCTCGCGTCGCAGACTCCAGCCATCCTGTGCGCTCCCACAAACCAACCAGCGATGGTAGCTATGCGGCTGTACCTCTGTGAAAAACCTTCCCAGGCCAAAGACATTGCGGCCGTGCTCGGCGCCAGGCGTCGCGGCGACGGCTGCTGGTTGGGGACGGACCTCACAGTGACCTGGTGCATCGGCCATTTGCTCGAAACCGCGCCGCCGGATGCCTACGACGCGCGCTACAAGCGCTGGGTGCTGGCTGATCTGCCGATCATTCCCGACAAATGGAAAATGACCGTCAAGCCGCGCACCGCCAGTCAGTACAAAGCGGTGAAACGTCTGCTTGGCGAGGCCAGCGAACTGATCATCGCCACCGACGCCGACCGCGAGGGCGAGATGATCGCTCGGGAACTGGTCGAGCACTGCCGCTATCGCGGGCCGATCCGCCGCTTGTGGCTGTCGGCGCTGGACGAGGCATCGATTCGCAAGGCCTTGGCCGCGCTGAAACCGGGAGCCGAAACCTTCAGCCTGTATCACTCGGCGCTGGGCCGTTCACGCGCGGACTGGCTGATCGGCATGAACATGAGTCGACTGTTCACCTTGTTGGGCCGGCAGTCGGGTTATCAGGGCGTGCTGCCTGTGGGCCGAGTGCAGACGCCCACCCTGCGACTGGTGGTCGACCGCGACCGCAGCATCGCCGATTTCGTCCCCGTACCGTTCTGGGCAATCGACGTGGATTTGCTGCACAACGGCACGACGTTTAGCGCGCAATGGCGCGCACCATCAGACGTTTGTGATGATCAGGATCGCTGCCTGAATCAGGCGTTGGCGCAACAAGCAGCAGCGGCGATCAACAGTGCAGCCAGCGCCCGAGTGATCAAGCTGAAAACCGATCGCATGCGTGAAGTGGCGCCCCTGCCCTTCGATCTCGGCACCTTGCAGGAAGTCTGCTCGAAAAAGCTTGGCCTCGGTGCGCAGGAAACCCTCGACATCGCTCAAGCCCTGTATGAAACCTACAAAGTCATCACCTATCCGCGCAGTGACTGCGGCTTTCTGCCATTGAGCCAGCACAGTGAGGCGCCATCGATCCTCACAGCGTTGCGTCAGGCCGATCCGAGCCTTGAACCTTTGCAGAGGCATCTCGAACCGCAGCGGCGCTCGCGGGCCTGGAATGACGCGAAGGTCAGCGCTCACCACGGCATCATCCCTACCATCGCCGCGAAGAACCTCGAACGCCTGACCGGCAAGCATCGCGCGGTGTACACGCTGATTCGTGCGCGCTACCTGGCGCAGTTCCTGCCCAATCACGAATACGATCGCACCCAGGCCGATTTCGATTGCAACGGGCAGGCGTTGCGCGCGGTCGGCAAGCAGATCATCGAAGCGGGCTGGAAGCGCGCATTGCCCGAAGCACTGGCACCGGCCAGGGGCCGCGAAGCCCCCGCGCCGCAAACCTTGCCGACCCTCAGCCAAGGCGTCGAATGCGCTGTGGCGAAAGTGAATCTCAAGGATCTTTGGACGCAGCCACCAAAACCCTACACCGAAGGCGATCTGATCAAGGCGATGAAGAACGTCGCCAAACTGGTCGAGGACCCGCTGCTCAAACAGAAACTCAAGGACACCACCGGCATCGGCACCGAAGCTACCCGCGCATCGATCATCCAAGGGCTGCTGGATCGTGGTTATCTGGTGAAGAACGGCAAGGCGCTGGCGGCTACACCTGCGGCATTCAGCCTGATCGATGCAGTGCCGCGCGCGATCGCCGATCCTGGCACTACGGCGATCTGGGAACAGGCGCTGGACATGGTGCAGAGCGGCGAGATGAGTCTGGAAGAATTCGTCACCAAACAGGCTGCGTGGATGAGCAAGCAGGTCAGCCGCTGCTCAGCTCTCAGCCTGACCATCAGCGGCCCGCCGCCAGCCGGCAAAGCCGCAGCGCCGTGGAAGAAAAAGCGCAAGTCGACGGCCAGCAAAACCGCCGGTACGCGCAAACGCACGGCGCGTCCGACGACTCGCTGAATCCCTTGAGGTTCCCTTCTCTACGTTGCTGAAACGGATCTTTTCTCATTCCAAAACAGCTTTGTCCGACAATATGTAGTGCTTGAAAATAATCACTACAAAACCGTTGACGGCATCGTTTTGCTTTTGCATGATGAAGACGTTCCCCGATCGGGAGCACTGGTAACACGCTTGAGCAAACTCGTCTGACCGCCGAGTTGTTTTTTCCGGATACACGCTGCCCACAAGGCAGATTGAAGAAGCTGACCTGGCCTGAACGTCCAGTACAAGGACGAGAAGCGCTGGCGAAAATTCTCAAGACGCCTTGTGGCCGACACTGGATTGTCGTCAAGGAGCCTCCCGGTTTTCGCTGCTTCTCCTCGTTGTGACGCTATTGCGTAGCAGTTATTCAACACGACTACATGCAACAGATGCATGACCCCGTACTTCATATGGGCGAGCGCTGACGTCCTGGTTTCGGTGCCAGGGATCAACTAACCGATAGGCTACCTGTATTAGCGAATCAACTTTGAAAGATCACCAGACTGGTCAAGGGGCATAACAATGAATCTGAACAATCAACCCACCATTGAAGAACTGGCGCGTATGTTCGCGGCGCAGAAAGACAGCCACGACAGCCATATTCTCTGGATCAGCAAGTCGGGCCAGGTACACATCGACTGCCTGTCGCCCCATGCTGGCGAGGAAGAGTTCGACCGCAACCACCAGAACCTGCTGGCCCGCCTGAAGATGTACCGCCGCGGCCACGGTTATGTCGGCAAGAAGGCTGCGGCCGACAAGGACTTCATTGGAAGTGTGCTGCAGACGCTGAAACAGGCGTGGGATTCGATGCAGAATCAGAATGAAGTTCGGGTGATTGATCGGTTGTATTGAATAACGCTTCAGTAAAAAAGGGCCTGCTTCGATAAGAAGCAGGCCTTTTTACATCCGGAACTCACCCTGCAACTTTGTGGGAGCGAGCCTGCTCGCGAATGCAGTCTTCAGGCGCAAACATCAGTGTCTGACACAGCACATTCGCGAGCAGGCTCGCTCCCACAGGTCTTGTTCATGTCGTACGCGTTTGCAGAACAAGATCAACAAACGCCAACGCCGCCGCACTGTGATAATTATTTCTGCGCCGCAACAACGCCGCGCCACGCTGTGGCGCCTCGCCTTCGACCCGCAAGCGGCGCAACGCGCGGTCTTCGCTGGCAATCGCCTCGGGCAGCATGGTCGCCAGCGGCGCATGCCGCACCACTTCCAGCAACGTACTCACCGAATTCACTTCAATCCGCACCTGCGGCGTAATCCCGTGCTCACGGAAATACTCATCCACCAATAACCGCGTAATGAAGCCCGGCGCCAGCAAGGCGAAATCCATTGAAGCCAATTCCGTCGACGTCAACACCGAAGGGCTGTCATAGAGCGGATGCCCAGGCCCGACCATGATCCCCAGCGTCTCGGTAAACGCCGGTATGCATTCGATATCGACATTGCGCACCGGCGTAAACGCGATCGCGACATCCAGCGAGTCATCCGCCAGCCCGGCCTCGATGTCGTCCATCGACAACTCGAAGATCTCCAGACGAATCCCGGGAAACCGTGCCCCGTAGTCGCGCACCAGTGGCCCGACCAGATACGCCATGAACGTCGGCGTCATCGCCAGGCGCAGCGTGCCGCGGGACAAGTCCTTCACGTCGTGCAAGGCGCGCTGCCCGGCCTCCAGCTCCACCAGCACGCGCCGCGCGCACTCGATGTAAGCCACGCCGGCATCCGTCGGCTTCACCGTGCGCGAGGTGCGATCGAACAGGCTCACGCCGAGGGTTTGTTCCAGTTGCCGAATCTGTTGCGACAGGGTCGGCTGCGACACATGCAGCGCTTCGGCGGCGCGGGTGAAGCCGCCGTGATCGGCAACGGCGAGCAGATAACGCAAATGTCGCAACAGCATGAACACCCCATCTATAGGCCGGACTTATGCGAAGCATTGTATATCGGTCTTGGACGCTATGGATTGGCCGGCGCAACATTGCTTCCACACAGCAAGCCAAACCTTGAAAGGAGTGACACCATGCAACAGTCCCACGCCTACAACGACAACAGCCTGGCCCTGACCACCCGCGTTCTCGACGCCAAGGCGAAAAAAGATCTGTCGTGGCAGGATCTTGCTGACGGCGCCGGCCTCAGCCTGGCCTACGTCACCGCCGCCCTGCTCGGCCAGCATCCGCTGCCGGAAAACGCTGCTCGAGTGGTCGGCGACAAGCTTGACCTCAACGCCGATGACGTCGCCGCTCTGCAGATCATTCCTTTGCGTGGCAGCCTCAGCGGCGTGCCGACCGATCCGACCATCTACCGTTTTTACGAAATGATCCAGATCTACGGCACCACGCTGAAAGCACTGGTTCATGAACAGTTCGGTGACGGCATCATCAGCGCGATCAACTTCAAACTGGACATCAAAAAAGTCGAAGACCCGGAAGGCGGCTCCCGCGCCGTGGTGACCCTCGACGGCAAGTTCCTGCCGCTGCGTCCGTTCTGATACGCCCGGCCCGCACCCTGCGTGCGGGCCATCTCATTTCTGCCACGAGGACACGCCCATGAAAGCCCTGATCGACGGCTTCCTGAAATTCCAGAACGAAGCCTTCCCGCAACGCAGCGAACTGTTCAAACATCTGGCCACGACTCAGCAACCCGGCACGCTGTTCATCACCTGTTCCGACAGTCGCGTGGTGCCTGAGCTGCTGACCCAGCAAGAGCCCGGCGAACTGTTCGTGATCCGTAACGCCGGCAATATCGTGCCTTCCTACAGCCCGCATCCGGGCGGGGTATCGGCGACAGTGGAGTATGCGGTGGCGGTACTGGGGGTGACCGATATCGTGATTTGCGGCCACTCCGATTGCGGCGCAATGACGGCGATTGCCCAGTGCAAATGCATGGATCACCTGCCCGCCGTCAGCGGCTGGCTGCAGCATGCCGAGTCGGCGAAGGTGATGAACGAAGCGCGCGTGCATGGCAGCGACGCGGCGAAATTGAGTTCGATGGTGCGCGAGAATGTGATCGCGCAACTGGCGAATATCCAGACCCACCCGAGTGTGCGCCTGGCCCAGGAGCAAGGGCGGCTGAATCTGCATGGCTGGGTGTATGACATCGAGACCGGCTCGATCGACGCGCTCTCTTCCGATCGCCGCACCTTTGTGCCGCTGGCCGAGCGGCCTGAGACTTGCGCGATCAGCGCGCAAGCCAGCCACGCTGCCTGACTCCCCACCGTGATCGTTCCCACGCTCTGCGTGGGAATGCCTCAAGGGACGCTCTGCGTCCAGTGACGCGGAGCGTCACGGGCTGCATTCCCACGCGGAGCGTGGGAACGATCAACAGATCAGCGTTTCACCGTGAGATCAACCTGAGTCATCCGGCTACGCACGGTAAACACGCCATCGCCGGAAAGAATGGCACTGCGCGCAAACAGGCGCCCGCTCTCCCAATTCGAAAGGCCCAGTTCCGGCTTGTTCAACGCGTACTGGCCATCAACCCAACGGGTGATGCCGTTGCCTACGAACGGGGCATTCACCGCGTTGTAGAAACGTTCCTGAACCGCCGCATCCTCGCTGATCAACGACACGGTGAATTGCGGGCTGTAACGGTTGAAGAGCGCAATCGCCTGATCCAGATCGTCAACAATCATCAGGCTGACTTCCGGGGTTTCTTCCCATTCCCACTCGCGGCCCAGGTCCGACTCGGGCAAAGACTCGGCCAGCGCTTCGGTCTGGTAACCCTCGGCGCGATAAACTTCGACCGTTGCGTTTTGCCATTCGCTTGGCAGGCAACTTTCACTGCCCGCGACGATGTGCAATTTGCAGCCTTGGCCGCGCGCAGTACCGGCGTCTTTCAAGGCATCGAGGAACAGCGGCACCAGCTCATCGGCGCGTTCGCGCTGAATCAGGCAGACGTTCAGGGTGTTGCAGACCTTGCGGTCCAGCGAGTTGCGCACCACTGCCGCGAAGCGAGTGGCGTCGGCGTCACGGTCGGCGATCAGCCACGCGCCGCCGGTGCCGTGCAGGCTGACGGCAGTGCCGGCCTGCTGGGCGATGCTGCCCAACTGACTGACCGCACGGCCCGAGCCGCGCGCCACCGCCAGCGACAGACGCCGGTCGGCAAACATCGCCCAACCGGCGGCGTGATTGACGCTTTCAACCAACGACACCGCCCCCACCGGCAAGCCGGCTTCGGCCAGTGCCGGGTTCAAGGCGTGAGTGACGATGGCTTGCGCAGTGCCCAACGCATCGCTGCCGATGCGCAGCACAGCCGTATTACCGGTGCGCAACACCCCGGCGGCGTCGGCAAATACGTTGGGTCGGCCTTCGAAGACAAAGGCTACGATGCCCAGCGGCGAGACCACTTGCTCAACCTTCCAGCCATCGTGCTCGACACTGCTGATCACTTTGCCCCGGGTCGGTGGCGCATCACGCCAGGCGCGCAGCCCGGCGATCATGTCGCGGCGCATGCGTTCATCAGCGAGCAAGCGTGTGGTCGAGCGGCCGCGCGCCTTGGCTCGCTCCATGTCGGCGCGGTTGGCGGCTTCGATGTGCGTCCAGCATTCAGGACTTTCCAGGCGCTGAGCGAACAGATCGAAAAACTGGCTGATGGCTTCATCGGAGACCGCTGACAACGCTGTGAATGCCGCAGCCGCACGCTCGATTGCCACCGAGGCGGCCTGTTGATCGGCCACGGGGATCAGCAACAACTCGCCACTGACCTGCTCGACCAGCAGATGGTCACCGGGCTGAAACCGCGCGGCCAGTTCGGGGCTGACCACGGTGACTCGGTTACCAGCGAAAGGGATCGGCGTGCCAGCGACTAGACGTTCGAGCGCAAGAGACATGAAGCGGATTCACCATGCAGAGGGCGGCCGGAAAATGTATAGAACACGATCCTGCAAAGCAACACTGCACCCGGGGGGAGCGAGCCTGCTCGCGAAAGCGGCCAGTCAGACGACATCGATGCTGAATGTACCGGCCTCTTCGCGAGCAGGCTCGCTCCCACACTGGAAATCGTGGTGTGTCTTCAGAACACCGACCAGCCAATCCTTGAGCTCAGCAGTTCCAGCGCCGCCATCCCCGCCAGCGAGTTGCCGGCCGCATTCAACTCCGGCGACCACACGCACACGCTGAACTGCCCCGGCACCACCGCAACGATGCCGCCGCCGACCCCGCTCTTGCCCGGCAGGCCGACGCGATAAGCGAAGTTGCCCGCCTCGTCATACAGACCGCTGGTGGCCATGATCGAGTTGACCTGTTGGGTCTGGCGGCGCGTCAGGATCTGCTCGCCGCTGTGCTTGCAGAACCCGTCATTGGCCAGAAAGCAGAACGCCCGGGCCAGATCGATGCAATTCATCCGCAGCGCGCAATGGCTGAAATAGCTGCGCAACACCGCCTCGACATCGTTGTGAAAGTTGCCGAACGATTGCATCAGATAGGCCATCGCCGCATTGCGCGCGCGGTGCTGGTATTCGGAGTCGGCGACCTTGCCGTCGATCATGATCTGCGGATTGCCCGACAGACGCCGGACGAAGTCGCGCATCGACAGTGTCGGCGCGGCGAAGCGCGACTGGTTGATGTCGCAGATCACCAGCGCCCCGGCGTTGATGAACGGGTTACGCGGGCGGCCGCGCTCGAATTCCAGTTGCACCAGCGAGTTGAACGGCTGGCCAGAAGGCTCGTGGCCAAGCCGTTCCCAGATCGCTTCGCCGGAGTGATCGATGGCCTGCACCAGGCTGAACACCTTGGAAATACTCTGCACCGAGAACGGCGTTTCAGCGTCGCCGGCGCAATACATTTCGCCGTCGTTACTGTACACGGCGATGCCCAACTGGTTGGCCGGCACCGTGCCGAGGGCGGGAATATAGTCAGCAACTTTGCCCTGCCCGATCAGGGGCCGGACGGCGTCAAGGATCTCGTTCAACAGCGCTTGCATGCCGGGTTCCGAAAGTCTCGCCCCATGGGATCGCGGGGACACTGGGGCTAGACGCTGCGCCCGCCGGTCGCATCACACCGGCAAGCATCAGGCAGAATGTTCTAGGCTGAAGCGGACCATTAGACACGGGAGAGCACCATGCACCTCGAAGGCTCCTGCCATTGCGGCGAAGTCACGTTCAGCCTCGACAGCGCCCATCCTTATCCCTATCAACGCTGCTATTGCTCGATCTGCCGCAAGACCCAGGGCGGTGGCGGTTATGCGATCAACCTTGGCGGCGACGCGACCACTCTCAAGGTTCGCGGACGCAAAAACATCAGCATCTATCACGCGAAGATGAAAGCTGAAGGCGATAAACGCGCCCATCGCAGCAGCGCCGAGCGCCACTTCTGCTCACTGTGCGGCAGCGGCCTGTGGCTGTTCAGCCCGGAGTGGCCAGAGCTGATTCATCCATTCGCCTCGGCGATCGATACGCCGCTGCCGGTGCCGCCGGAACGCACACATCTGATGCTAGGTTCGAAAGCGCCGTGGGTTGAAGTCGAGGCGAAGCCGAAGGATCAGCAGTTCGATGAATATCCCGAAGAATCGATCGCCCAGTGGCATGAGCGACTCGGCGTGACTCGCTGAACACCGCGCCCTTCGCGAGCAGGCTCGCTCCCACATTTGGATTGCGATTACCTGTGGGAGCGAGCCTGCTTGCGAAGGGGCCGGGTCAGGCAATATCAATCAGTCCAGATGCGCCCAAGTCATCCTGAACAGCGCCCCACCCCACACCGAATCGCCAACTTCAACCTGCCCGCCATGGGACTGCGACACCCGCCGCACCAGCGCCAAGCCCAGTCCGAACCCCCCGGTGCGCCGATCCCGGCTGGCGTCCAGTCGGGAAAACGGTTCGAAGATTTTCTCCCGTCCCTCCAGCGGCACGCCCGGGCCGTCATCGCTGACCCGCACTTCATAGTCATCGCCATTGCGCTGCAGCGACACCTCAACGCGCTGCTCGGCATAGCGAATGGCATTGCGCAAAAGGTTGATCACCGCCCGCGCCATGAAGCGCGGTTCGATGCTTACCGTGTCGACCTGGCAACCGGCGATCGACAACTGCACCCCCACTGCTTCGGCTTCAAGCGCCACACTGCCGACGACGCTGTCGAGCCAATCGGCTGCGTGAATATTTTCCCGTTTGATCACCGTCGCGCCATGCTCCAGGCTGGCGTAGGTCAGCAATTCCGAGACCATCTCCTCCAGCTCACCAAGGTCGGCATACATGTCGGCGATCAGCTCGCGGTTCTCGCTGGCGTCCGGTAGCTGTTTGAGCTGATCAAGTTCGAACGACAGCCGCGCAATCGGTGTGCGCAATTCGTGGGACACGGCGTTGGTCAATTCGCGCTGGTTGGCGATCAAGCCCTCGATGCGCGCCGCCATCAGATTGAAGTGCTCGGCCAGATCGCGGATGTTCGAGCGCCGCGACAACTGAATGCGCACCGAAAGATCGTTGTCGCCGAAACGCTCGGCCGCCAGCCGCAGCTTTTCCAGATCGCGCCAGTGTGGACGCACCCAGAAAAACAGAACGATGCCGATCAGCACTGCGAGCATCATGTAGGCTGCGGTGATGTAGAACGGCATCAGGCTCGGCTCCGGCGGCAGCTTGATGCTGAGCAACTGCGAGCCACCATCGATGTTGCTGATGAACTGCGTGTAATCGTCGCGGATCACCAACAGGTTCCGCGCGAGCTCGGCTTTTTCCTGCGGTGTCAGGGCCAGTTGATCGGCCTCGACCAGACTCAGCGACAGACCATAGTGCGCGCGCAATGAATCGAGTTTCTGTTCACGCTCGGCGCCTTGGCGGCCTTGCAGATGATCGACCAGCGACCACGCCTGACCACGCACGGCTTCACGGTTGTAATCCTGCGTCTGGCTGTCGAGCAACGCGTTGAAGGTGTGCTCGACCGCCTGCAAGGCCAGCACCAGACCCACCGTCATCACCAGAAACAGGCCGAGGAACAAGCGCAGCATCTACAGCTCCCACGCGAACGGATTGAACAGATAGCCCTTGCCCCACACGGTCTTGATGCACACCGGCTCGCGGGGATTGTCCTTGAGCTTGTTGCGCAATTTGCTGATGTAGACGTCGACGCTACGGTTGAGGCCGTCGAAGGCAATGCCGCGCATGCGATTGAGAATGTCATCGCGGGAAAGAATCTTGCCTGCCGCGCTGGCAAGCAACCAGAGCAATTCGAACTCCATGGTGGTCAGCTCGATCAGCTCACCGGTCAGGCGCACTTCCCGGCAACTGCGGTCGATGCTCAATTGCCCGAACTCGAGAAAACTCACCACGCCGCTGTCCGGCGTCTGCCGCCGTTGCAACGCCCGCAGCCGCGCGAGCAATACCGGCGGTTTGATCGGTTTGATCACGTAATCGTCAGCGCCGGACTCCAGACCGAGAATGTGATCGAGATCGTCTTCCTTGGCGGTGAGGATCACGATCGGCGTGTCCGAGACACTGCGAATTTCCCGGCAGACCTGCAAACCGCTCTGCCCCGGCAACATCAGGTCGAGCACCAGCACTTTCGGCTTGAATTCCAGGAACGCAGCCATGGCCAGATCACCGCGATGTACCGTGCGCACCTCGTAGCCGTGTTGTTCTAGAAAGTGTGCGATCAGTGCGGCGAGACGCTCATCGTCTTCGACCAGCAGAACTTTGCCGAAACCCAGGTTATCCATAACAACCGTTGCCAAGCCAAACGTGGAAGGGCCGATATTATGCTGGCATTCATCGAACAGGCGATGACGGCAGACAGCAAAAACCGGCCACTCGGGCCGGTTTTCGGTGATGTTTCATACTCTTAAGAGTTTTTAACAAATTCAGGCGGGCACACCGCTGTGGAAACGGAATTCCTCGTCCGGCGATTCGATCAGTTCCTGCTCGGCCGCACGGACGCGCTCGATCACCTGCGCGACATCCTTGGCATCACCATACTGATAGGCCAGTTTCAGATAACCCTGAAAGTGCCGCGCCTCGCTTTTCAGCAAACCGAAATAGAACTTGCCCAGTTCTTCGTCCAGATGCGGCACCAATGCTTCAAAGCGTTCGCAACTGCGCGCTTCGATGAAAGCGCCAACCACCAGCGTATCCACCAGTTTCACCGGTTCGTGGCTGCGCACCACTTTGCGCAGGCCCGAGGCGTAGCGGCCGGCGTGCAGCTGACGCAACTCGATCTTGCGCCGTTTCATGATGCGCATGACTTGCTCGTGGTGCACCAGTTCTTCCCGGGCCAGGCGCGACATCATGTTGATCAGGTCGACATGGGCGTGGTACTTGGCAATCAGGCTCAGCGCCGTGCTGGCGGCCTTGAACTCGCAGTTCTTGTGATCGATCAGCAGGGTTTCCTGATCGGCCAGTGCCGCCTGGACCCAGGCGTCGGGCGTGCGGCAGCCAAGGAATTCGTGGATTTCGGGAAGGATCATGGGGCTCACGGTAAAAGGTGTTCGAGCGAAGGGCGCCGATTATACCGGCCTGCCCGCAGACCACCAGCGGCGGCTGTTGATATGCATCAAGTCGCAGACGTTCGGGTAGCAACTATAGTTGTGCAACGCCGTGCCTTTTCTTTGCTGGAGACTCCGCTCATGCAAGCCATTCGCAGCATTCTGGTGGTCATCGAACCTGAACATGCAGAAAGCCTGGCGCTCAAGCGCGCCAAGCTGATCGCCGGTGTCACCCAGGCCCATCTGCATCTGCTGGTGTGTGACAAGAAGCATGACCACGCCGGCCTGCTCAGCGTGCTCAAGGCGGCATTGCTCGCCGAAGGCTACAGCGTGACCACCGAACAGGCGTGGAACGAGAGCCTGCACGAAACCATCATCGATGTGCAGCAGGCCGAAGGTTGCGGTCTGGTGATCAAACAGCACTTCCCCGACAGCTCGCTGAAAAAGGCCCTGCTGACCCCGGCCGACTGGAAGCTTCTGCGCCACTGCCCTACCCCGGTGCTGCTGGTAAAAACCGCCGGTTCGTGGAAGGACAAAGTGATCCTGGCTGCGGTCGATGTCGGCAATGCCGACGGTGAGCATCGGCATTTGCACAGCACCATCATCGATCACGGCTATGACATCGCCAGTCTGGCCAAAGCGCACCTGCATGTGATTACCGCGCATCCGTCGCCGATGCTCTCGGCGGCAGACCCGACGTTTCAGCTGAAATCGACCATAGAAGCCAAATACCGCGAGCAGTGCCGGGCGTTTCAGGCGGAGTTCGATGTCGATGACGAGCACCTGCACGTCGAGGAAGGCCCGGCAGATGTGCTGATCCCGTTCATGGCGCACAAGCTGCAGGCGGCGGTGACGGTGATTGGCACGGTGGCGCGCAGTGGTCTGTCAGGCGCGTTGATCGGCAATACCGCTGAAGCGGTGCTGGATACGCTGGAAAGCGATGTCCTGGTGCTCAAGCCGCAGGAGGTTGAGGATCATCTGGTGGAACTGACGGCAAAACACTGAGGATTGCCATGCCTGACTGGCGCTTTCGCGAGCAGGCTCGCTCCCACATCTGGAATGCATTTCCCTGTGGGAGCGAGCCTGCTCGCGAAGCTTTTGCTGTTCAGGCGCCGAAGGCGTCTTTCAGAAAGCCCGGGGCGATGTAGCGCTGATAATGCGCTTCCGACAGCAGGAAGAATTCCCGATCAATGGCATCGCGCAGTTCCGGCAGGTTCCAATCGCGGAACTCCGGCAGCAACACCATCCCATACGCCTCAAGATTAATGATCACCCGCGCGCCCCGGGCAATCAGCTGATAGGCCCAGCAATATTCCGACTGATGCGGTACGAAGCGGATCTTGCGCTGTTCGAGCTGCTCGCGCAGGCGCGCCGGATCGAAGATCTCGACCTTGCTTGCCATCACTTGTGACAGCAACTGCTCCAGACGCAGCCACACAGCACGCTTTTCCTCCTCGTTGTACCCGTTCCAATGGATCACTTCGTGGTGGAAACGCTTGCAGCCACGGCACACAAGGTCACCGTAAACGGTGGAGCAGAGGCCGACGCAGGGGGTCTTGATGGTCTGATTGGGCATAAATGGGCAGAACACTGAAACGCGGAACAGGCCGGCATGTTAGCCCTTTGTCGGGCATTGATCACCCCTCAAACAGCAAGGTCTCGCCGGCGTCGCAAGTTTGCTCCGGCCGCGCTGATTGCCACGAAAGTCCAATAGAGCGCGACTTACCTTTAAATTTTTTTTGCCGTAGAATCAGCCAGCCTTTTAAGGCGCCAATGTCCGTTAGAAGCTGTTTTCAAAGCGTCACGAGCACAGTCGTTCCTTCAGAGCGGTGTTGGCGAAGGGTTTTTCCAGCGGGGAAAAGCCCAACGCCAACCCTCATCAGCTCCCCGTTCTGCAGGCGTAAAACTTTGAAAGCAGCTTCTGTAAGGAATTGCCGGTAATTCTGGCCGAACGACCCACAACGTCGTGAGGCGCATGAGTACGGCAATTTCGGGATGAGCGTCCCGGACACCCATTTGGGACCACTGATGAGGGTAATAACTGTGCTTGAAGCCTACCGCAAACATATCGAAGAGCGTGCAGCCCTGGGTATCGTTCCCCAGCCGCTTAACGCCGAACAAACAGCAGGCCTGATCGAGCTGCTGAAGAACCCTCCGGCTGGCGAAGAAGCTTTCCTCGTTGACCTGATCACCAATCGCGTACCACCTGGAGTGGACGAAGCCGCTTACGTCAAGGCCGGTTTCCTGTCTGCCCTGGCCAAGGGCGAAGCCACCTCCCCTCTGCTGGACAAGAAACGCGCTGTAGAACTGCTCGGCACCATGCAGGGCGGCTACAACATCGTCACCCTCGTTGAACTGCTGGACGACGCCGAGCTCGCGCCAGTCGCCGCCGAAGAACTCAAGCACACCCTGCTGATGTTCGACGCCTTCCACGACGTCGCTGAAAAAGCCAAGAACGGCAACGTTCACGCCAAGGCCGTGCTGCAATCCTGGGCTGACGGCGAGTGGTTCAAGAAGCGCCCGGTCCTGGCCGACAAGATCAGCCTGCGCGTATTCAAGGTCACCGGCGAAACCAACACCGACGACCTCTCCCCTGCGCCAGACGCCTGGTCGCGTCCTGACATCCCGCTGCACGCCCTGGCCATGCTGAAAATGGCCCGTGACGGCATCGTTCCGGACGAGCAAGGCAAGACCGGCCCGATGAAGCAGATCGAAGAAATGCGCGGCCAGGGCTTCCCGATCGCCTACGTCGGTGACGTGGTCGGTACCGGTTCCTCGCGTAAATCGGCGACCAACTCGGTGCTGTGGTTCTTCGGCGACGACATCCCGTACGTGCCGAACAAGCGCGCTGGCGGTTTCTGCTTCGGCAGCAAGATCGCTCCGATCTTCTACAACACCATGGAAGATGCCGGCGCCCTGCCGATCGAGTTCGACGTGTCGAACATGAACATGGGCGACGTGATCGACCTGTACCCGCACGCTGGCAAAGTCTGCAAGCACGGTACCGACGAAGTCATCACCACTTTCGAAATGAAAACCCCGGTGCTGCTGGACGAAGTCCGTGCCGGCGGTCGTATTCCGCTGATCATCGGCCGTGGTCTGACCGAAAAGGCTCGCGCCGAACTGGGTCTGCCAGCGTTCGATCTGTTCAAAAAGCCTGAAGCTCCAGCTGAAAGCACCAAGGGTTTCACCCTGGCGCAGAAAATGGTCGGCAAGGCCTGCGGTCTGGCAGAAGGCAAGGGCGTGCGTCCTGGCACCTACTGCGAACCGAAGATGACCACCGTGGGTTCTCAGGACACCACCGGTCCAATGACCCGTGACGAACTGAAAGACCTGGCGTGCCTGGGCTTCTCCGCTGATCTGGTGATGCAGTCGTTCTGCCACACCGCGGCCTATCCAAAGCCGATCGACGTGACCACCCACCACACCCTGCCTGACTTCATCATGACCCGCGGCGGCGTCTCCCTGCGTCCGGGCGACGGCATCATCCACTCGTGGCTGAACCGCATGCTGTTGCCGGACACCGTCGGTACCGGTGGTGACTCGCACACCCGTTTCCCGATGGGCATCTCGTTCCCGGCCGGTTCCGGTCTGGTCGCGTTCGCTGCAGCCACTGGTGTAATGCCACTGGACATGCCGGAATCGATCCTGGTGCGCTTCAAGGGCAAGATGAAACCTGGCATCACCCTGCGTGACCTGGTTCATGCCATTCCGTACTTCGCTATCCAGAACGGTCTGCTGACCGTCGAGAAGAAAGGCAAGAAAAACGCCTTCTCCGGCCGCATCCTGGAAATCGAAGGCCTGGAAGGTCTGACCCTGGAGCAGGCGTTCGAACTGTCCGACGCCTCGGCCGAACGTTCGGCTGCCGGTTGCACCATCAAGCTGTCGAAAGAGTCGATCACCGAGTACCTGCAGTCCAACATCACCCTGCTGCGCTGGATGATCGGCGAAGGCTACGGCGATGCGCGTACCCTGGAACGTCGTGCTCAAGCGATGGAAGCCTGGATCGCCAATCCTGAGCTGATGGAAGCCGATGCCGACGCCGAATACGCCGAAGTCATCGAAATCGATCTGGCCGAGATCAACGAGCCTGTGCTCTGCGCGCCGAACGATCCGGACGACGCCCGTCTGCTGTCCAGCGTTGCTGGCGAGAAGATCGACGAAGTGTTCATCGGTTCGTGCATGACCAACATCGGTCACTTCCGCGCTGCCGGTAAACTGCTGGATCAGGTCAAGGGTCAGCTGCCAACCCGTCTGTGGCTGTCGCCGCCGACCAAGATGGACGCTCACCAACTGACCGAAGAAGGCTACTACGGCATCTACGGCAAGGCTGGCGCTCGCATGGAAATGCCAGGCTGCTCGCTGTGCATGGGTAACCAGGCACGCGTTGAGCCGAACAGCACCGTGGTCTCCACGTCGACCCGTAACTTCCCGAACCGTCTGGGCGACGGCGCGAACGTCTACCTGGCCTCGGCCGAGCTGGCGTCCGTTGCTTCGATCCTGGGTCGCCTGCCGACCGTCGAGGAGTACATGGAATACGCTGGCAAGATCGACAGCATGGCGGCCGATGTCTACCGCTACCTGTCCTTCGACCAGATCGCCGAGTTCCGTGAAGCTGCTGCGAACGCCAAGATACCGGTCGTTCAAGCCTAACGCTGCAAGGCAATAAAAAACGCCGCCCATCGTGAGATGAGCGGCGTTTTTTTTGATCGTTCCCACGCTCCGCGTGGGAATGCAGCCCCGGACGCTCTGCGTCCCCAAGCGTGACGCAGAGCGTCACAAGAGGCATTCCCACGCAGAGCGTGGGAACGATCAGTCATTACACAGCCAGCTTGTAAACCAGCGCCGAAATCGCCACCAGCCCGACTGCCGTAACAAATACGTTCGACGCCTGACCGCGATAGCGCGCCATCGCTGGCACCTTGCGAATCGCGTACATCGGCATCAGGAACAGGATTGCCGCAATCACCGGCCCACCGACGGTTTCGATCATGCCCAGGATGCTCGGATCAAGCGTTGCGACGATCCAGCAGATCACCAGCATGAACGCCGCCACGATGCGATCCAGCGCCTTGGCGCCCGGACGTCTGCCGCTCTTGACGATCAGGCCCTTGAGGCCTTCGCTGGCCCCGATGTAATGACCGAGGAACGACTTGGATATCGCCACAAACGCAATCAACGGCGCCGCAAACTCGATGGTCGGGTTGCTGAAGTGGTTGGCCAGGTACGACAGGATCGAAAGATTCTGCTCTTTCGCCTCAGCCAGTTGCTCCGGCGACAGGGTCAGCACGCAACTGAATACGAAGAACAGCACCAAAATGACCATCAATGCATGAGCGCGCGCGAGGATCTGTGAGCTGCGCTCGTCGGCGTGCACACCGTAACGACGCTTCTGGTCCATCGCGAACGCCGAGATGATCGGCGAATGGTTGAACGAGAACACCATCACCGTAATCGCCAGCCACAGCGTGTGCAGCAGCGCTGACGGCGCCGGCACTTGCGACGCGGTGGCGAGGATGCCGCCATTCCAGTGCGGAATCAGGTACACGGCAAGGAACAGCAGCGCAACGATGAACGGATAGACCATCAGGCTCATGGCTTTGACGATCGCCTGCTCACCGCAACGCACCACGGCCAGCAGGCCGAGAATCAGCACGAACGACAGCAACGCGCGCGGCGGCGGCGTGATGTGCAGTTGGTGTTCGAGGAAACTGGCGACCGTGTTGGTCAGGCCGACACTGTAGATCAACAGGATCGGGAAGATGGCAAAGAAGTACAGCAGCGTGATCAAGGCACCGGCCTTGATACCGAAATGCTGCTCGACCACTTCGGTAATATCGGCACCTTCGCGACCGGACAGCACAAAACGGGTCAGGCCACGGTGCGCGTAAAACGTCATCGGGAAGGCCAGCAGCGCGAGGATCACCAGCGGCCAGAAGCCCCCCAGCCCTGCGTTGATCGGCAAAAACAGGGTGCCGGCGCCAATGGCCGTCCCAAACAGTCCCAGCATCCAGGTGGTGTCCTGGCGATTCCAGCTCGAAAGTTCAGCGGGTGCTGCTGCGTCGAAGCGCTTTTCGAGGCTATTGGCCTGATCATTCATCCGGTCGGATCTCCGCATTCCGGTCACTTGCCACTCGGTCAGGACGCGTCGGAAAAAACCGACAGACATGCTCCGGCCGAAACAGGGGCGCGATTCTCCGTGATAAATCAATGCAAGCAAAGACTTAGCTGAGGAATGGTTGTGCGGAGCAGACCGATGGGGAGTCGTTTTCGGAATGCTTTTTGCCGTTTCCAGCTACGCTGCATGTCGTTTTCTGGCAGTTTTTCCGGCACCGTGCGCAGCCGGAACGATCAGATCAATCGAGCGACCAGAAAGCCAAACGACATGCAAAGCAAGGCAAGACTCAGCAATGCAAGGATCGGAACGATGTCGCCTCGCTGCTTGAGGCGTAACCTTTCTACGTACTCGTCGTGCTCTCGATCGGAACGGTCAATCATGGCTTGGCGGTCGAACGTACTCATGGTGATTTCCTTTTTCGCGGGTAACGGGTTGGATAGAGCGAAACGCGCACATTCATAACTTGAGCGAAAGGCCGATCAAGGCCGCTGTGGCGGTCAACATTCCGGCCACTACCGCAACCGGGTAGAAATAGGTTTCCCATTTCATCTTTTTTTCTTCCGCCACAAGTTTTTTCCTCTCGGCCACAAGCTTGCGTATTTCATTCATCAGCTTGTCCAGTTCGAGGTTTTCCCGGTCGTTTTGAAGCATTCGCCTTCCCTGGCTGGTGGCAGCTATCGCGCAAGCTGCTCTGAGGCGTGATGATTTCGCATCCATACGGGTGCTGACCAGCAGACGCATCTGCCATTCCCGTAGGCAAAATCCGCGAGTCACGTAAGCCGCCTCATACACGGAATTTGCAATATTCCAGACCAATTACCTGCCAGAACCCTGACCTTGATCTAGCGTGTGAGAAGCCATAACCCAAGGAGCCCCCATGCCACTGGTCCGCGTCGACATCCAGCAAAATCCCGATCCCACTTTCGCCAGGCGCATCGGCGAACAGATCTACGCCGCTCTGCGCAGCTGTATCGATGTGCCCGAGCACGACAACTTCCAGATTCTCAACGAACATGACGCCCAGCATTTCGTTTATGACCCGCAATACCTCGGCATCCAGCGCAGCGACGGCGTGGTGTTCATCCAGATCACCATCAGCGAAGGGCGCAGCGTGGAAAAGAAACAATTGCTGTTCAAAACCATTGCCGAGCGCCTGCATGCGCAACTGGGTATTCGCCTGGAGGATGTGTTCATCAATCTGCTGGAGGTAAAGAAAGAGAACTGGTCGTTCGGTAATGGTGTTGCGCAATACGTCAGCTGATGGGTCGTGCGCCATGCCTGCGTACTTGCTTGTTCCACGAACCCGTCCAGAATCAAAGCACCACTGCTTGAATGCAACGATTGCCAAGCCGCTGCGGATTCAGCACTCTGAGTCGACTTTCGCGACCCACCCGCCGCCAATCACAGGAGCCGCGCAATGCCCGCAACCGTTCTGGTACTGGTTGAAACGATCAATGACTATCTGCCGATTCTTGAGCATCAGGGATTCCACCTGATCCTTGCACCAACGCCAGCCGAACGCGCGCAAGCCATCGCCACCCATGGCAGTCGCATCGACGCCGTGCTCACTCGCGGCCCACTGGGCCTGACTGCGCAAGAGATCAGCGCCCTGCCCGCCCTGAAAATCATCACGGTGATCGGCGCCGGTTATGAACAGGTCGACCTGCAAGCGGCCAGCGACCGCGGGATCACCGTCACCAATGGCGCCGGTGTCAACGCCTCGTCAGTGGCCGATCATGCGATGGCATTGCTGCTGGCATTGGTCCGCGACATCCCGCGCTGCGATGCCGCCGTGCGCCGCGGTGAATGGCCGAAAATCATGCGCCCGTCGCTGGCCGGCAAGCGTCTGGGCATCCTCGGGCTGGGCGCCGTGGGCATGGCGATTGCCAAGCGTGCGGAGCTGGGTTTCGACATGCAGATCAGCTACCACAACCGCCAGGTGCGCAGCGACGTCGCTTATGCGTTCTGCTCGACACCGACCGATCTGGCGCGAGCTTCGGACTTTCTGGTCGTTGCCACGCCGGGTGGCATTGCTACTCAACATCTGGTCACGCGAGCCGTGCTCGATGCCCTCGGCCCCAAGGGTTTTATCGTCAACATCGCCCGCGCCAGTGTTATCGCTACGGCAGACCTGATCACCGCACTCGAGCAACGTCGTATAGCCGGCGCAGCGCTGGACGTGTTCGATCACGAACCGGAAGTGCCTGATGCCCTGAAACACCTCAGCAACGTTGTGCTGACTCCCCACGTCGCCGGGCTCTCCCCCGAAGCCACCCAAGGCACCGTTGAACTGGTGGGGAAGAACCTGATGGCGTTTTTCTCCGGGCAACCGGTGCTGACGCCTGTCGCCCTGCCGCCAAAACTGAGTAACCAGCGCGTGCATTAACGGGCGCGGCATCGTCGAACCGCGCCGATCTTTGCCCCATTCTCAAAGTTGATTATCCAGCAACACGCTAACCTATAAGACCGACCCGCGCTTGTGAGCACCCGAGCGCGCCATTAGATTAGCCAATGATGTCTGGCCTCCAAAATAAGCAGAAGGGATAAGCATGGCGCTTACTGACCAGTCCACCCGGATCCGCGCGGGCGAAGAACTCGATGCCAGCCTGATCGATCCGTACCTCAAGGCGCACATTCCCGGCCTGACCGGCACTCCGCAGATCAGCCAGTTTCCCGGCGGCGCGTCGAACCTGACCTACCTGCTGGAATACCCTGAGCAAGAATTCGTTCTGCGCCGTCCGCCGTTCGGCCACAAGGCCAAATCCGCCCACGACATGGGCCGTGAGTTCCGCATTCTCAACCAACTGCGCGACGGCTTTCCGTATTGCCCGAAGGCCTACGTCCATTGCACTGACGAGGCCGTCATCGGCGCCGAGTTCTATGTGATGGAACGGGTCAAAGGCATCATCCTGCGCGCCGAACTGCCGCCGGAACTGGGCCTTGATTCGGCGAAAACCGAAGCACTGTGCAAAAGCTTCATCGACCGCTTCGTCGAACTGCACCGGGTCGATTACAACGCCTGCGGCCTCGGCGACCTGGGCAAGCCCGAAGGCTACGTCGCGCGGCAGATCAAGGGCTGGAGCGAACGCTACGAAAAAGCCCTGACCCCGGACGCGCCGCACTGGGAAGCAGTCAAAGCCTGGCTCAACGACAAGATGCCGGCCGACCACCCGACCTCGAGCATCGTCCACAACGACTATCGCTTCGACAACGTCATCCTCGACCCGGCCAATCCGATGCAGATCATCGGCGTGCTCGACTGGGAACTGACCACCCTCGGCGACCCGCTGATGGACCTGGGCAACACCCTCGCCTACTGGATCGAAGCCGGCGACCCGGCACCGGTGCAACTGATGCGCCGCCAGCCAAGCCACGCACCGGGCATGCTGACCCGCCGCGAATTCGTCGACTACTACGCCGAGCGCGCGGGCATCCGCATCGACAATTTCGACTTCTACTACACCTACGGCCTGTTCCGCCTGGCCGGCATCGTGCAGCAGATCTACTACCGCTTCTACCATGGCCAGACGCAGGACAAACGCTTCGCGCAGTTCATTCACATGAACAAACTGCTGGAGCAGATGAGCCTGCAGGTCATCCAGAAATCCAGCCTCTGATCCGGGCCAATAACAAGACTTCCAACAAGGGAAACCCATGTCCAAGACTCAGTTGTTCGACCTCGACGGCAAAATCGCTTTCGTCTCCGGTGCCAGCCGTGGCATCGGTGAAGCCATCGCCAAACTGCTGGCCCAGCAAGGCGCCCATGTGATCGTCTCGAGCCGCAAGCTCGAAGGCTGCCAACACGTCGCCGACGCCATCACCGCCGCCGGCGGCAAGGCAACAGCCGTGGCCTGCCACATCGGTGAGATGGAGCAGATCAGCCAGGTCTTCGCCGGGATCAAGGAACAATTCGGCCGCCTCGACATCCTCGTCAACAACGCCGCGACCAACCCGCAATTCTGCAACGTACTCGACACCGATCTGGGCGCGTTCCAGAAGACCGTCGATGTGAACATTCGTGGCTATTTCTTCATGTCGGTCGAAGCCGGCAAGCTGATGCGCGAAAACGGTGGCGGCAGCATCATCAACGTCGCCTCGATCAACGGCATCTCCCCGGGTATCTTCCAGGGCATCTATTCGGTGACCAAAGCGGCGGTCATCAACATGACCAAAGTCTTCGCCAAGGAATGCGCGCAATTCGGCATCCGCTGCAACGCCCTGCTCCCCGGCCTGACCGACACCAAATTCGCCTCGGCGCTGGTCAAGAACGATGCGATTCTGAAACAGGCACTGACCCAGATCCCGCTCAAACGCGTAGCCGACCCAAGCGAAATGGCCGGCGCGGTGTTGTACCTAGCCAGCGATGCGTCGAGCTACACCACTGGCGTGGCGCTGAATGTGGATGGCGGATTCCTGTCCTGATACCTGTCCCGTGTGGGAGCGAGCCTGCTCGCGAAAACGTTGTGTCAGTCAGCTATGTTTTGACTGATACCACGCCTTCGCGAGCAGGCTCGCTCCCACAGGGTCACTGCTGGGTTCCAGGCCTCGTGCAATCGAGGAATCGCGAGTGTTATTGGGTTATGCAACGGGTAGTGGTGATGTGGCGCGTCACCTGCCCATCGACATACATATCTCCGGCAACCTCAGTATTCTCCAGCACCTCACACCGACGTTCCGGCGGAGGCGGCGGCGCGACAGGCGCAGGGGGTGGAGGACTGGCACAACCGGTTAACAACACTGCAAGAAAAGCCAACGGCAATACGCGTTTCCCAGGATTATTCATAGGACGACCCGCGGTAAAGGGAGACAAACTCCCGCAACCCAACCGGCCGCGGAAGACCTGACCACTCATTCTTTATAGCTGAGCGCCTTGTTAGCGCCAGTGGATTGGGGAGATTGGCTGGGATTGGCTGTCGGTTTTGCGGGGATTTTCCGGCAGAGGGCTGGATTGAGATCATCGTTGCAGGCAAAGGTCGCATCGCGAGCAGGCTTACTCCTACAACAAGACTGAGTACAACCTCAAGAAACAGGTCGGCTGACAGGCCGCCTTCGCGAGCAGGCTCGCTCCCACAGAAAATCAAAATCAAAAGATCGCAGCCTTCGGCAGCTCCACACGATGAGCGTTAGCTCGAGTAAAGCTTTTGATCCTGGAGCCCGTCGGCAGGCTGAGTGGAGGGATTGATCCGGGCGTGGGAGCGCAGCGACCGTACGACGCAGTCGTACACAGCGGAAGGAGGTGCAGCGAAGCAAACCGTAGCCGCTGCGCCCGGATCAGTCCCGGAGCGAAGGAACCCGAGCCTGCGAGGGCCGAACGCAGGAGCAAGCCTTTTCGGTTACCTTTTCGGCGTCTGGAAAAGGTGACTCGCCGTAAGGGCGAAACCGCCAGCCGCAACACCCGCAGAAACGGATATACACCCAACCCCCCAGAGCATGGCCGGCCCAAAGGCCGCCAAGACCAAAGCGCGCTTAAGCCAAATCCGGATCCCGCGAAGAACGCAAGGAATTGCTCTCAAGCTCATACCGCAACTCATCCACCAACGCCTCGACCGCCCCAGGCGTACGCAGCGAAGCCAGATCCAGCCCGCTGATCACCAGATCCACCTGCCCCGAATCCCGGTGATACAACTTGACCGTCAGCGAATGATCACCATCCACCGAACACTCACAAGCCAGCGGCGCAAAACTGTGCTCGAGCCGAGCGCGCAACTGCGCAAGATTCATCATTGACGTTGTTCCTATGACTGTTTCAGAAGGGGCACGATCGCAAACCCGAAATGGTCTACACCGCACCCCACCAGCCTAAGAACACAACGTCTTGGCCAATACATGAATTTGCACCCTTGTAACTAGTGCATTTGCACCCCTCAGCGCTGGCCCTTGGTGCCCCACTCTCCCGAAAACAAACCGCGCTCCCGAGCCCAGACGATCGCCTCGCTGCGGCTATGCACATCGATTTTCGAGTACACAGTGGCAACATGATTGCGCACGGTATTGGGCGCCAGTTTCAACCGCGCGGCGATCTCCTTGTCCGCCAGTCCTTCACAGATCAAGCCCAGCACATCGCGTTCACGGGCCGTCAGGTCAGTGAACGAGGCACTTGGCAGCTGCGGCGAGTTGATCTTCTTCACATTGGCCAGCTTCTCGATCAGCGTCCGGCTGAACCACGACGCATCCTTCATCACCTCTTCGATCGCCGCGACCAGCTCCAACTCAGTGCGCTTGCGCTCGGTCATGTCCATCAGCACCAGCAAATAGCAGGACGTGTCGTGAATGTTCACGGTGTCGGCCGAGACCGCACATTCCAGCAACTCCTCGTCCTTCTTGCGCACCGGCACATCTACCCGATCCACCCGACCGTTCTTCGCCAACGCCGACAATAACCGGGTGCGCGCGCCGTCATCGTGGATGAAGCTCAATTGCGTCACGGTTTTGCCGAGTACGTCATCGCTGTCATAGGCCAGGGTATCGAGGAATGCCTGGTTGACGTCGATGACCTCCTGCTTTTCAGCGGTGCAGATCAGAATCGGCACCGGAGTCAGACGAAAAGCCTTGGCAAAGCGCTCCTCGCTCTGACGCAAGGCCACTTCGACCCGGCGCCGGGGCTCCATGTCGACGAAAGAGAACAGCATGCAATTCTCGTCGTTGAGCAGCAACGGCTGACCGGCAACGATCACCTGTTTACTGCCACCGTCGGGGAGCCGCAGTTCCGCCTGCATCTGCGGAATGGTCGCGACATCGCGCAAGCGCTGAACAGCCAGATCGCGCTGATCGGCCTGCTCGAAGATATCGATTTCGTAAGCCGAGGTGCCGATCACCTGATCGCGGGTATAGCCGGTCATTTCCAGAAAGCCCGGGTTGACCTTGATGTAGCGCAAATCGCTGAGACGACAGATCACTGCCGGCGCGGGGTTGGCGTTGAAGGTTTTTTCGAAACGCTGCTCGGCGTTGGCCCAGTCGGTAACGTCGCTCATGATCAGCACCAGCGACTCGGGCTGGCCGACGCGGTCGGTCAGCACCATGCTGCGCACGCTGTGCACCCAGACCCGCTCCGGGTCGTCCACGGACGAGACTTCGATCAGCACATCATTGAACGCCTCGCAGCGGGCGACACGGCTGATCGGGTAGTTGTCCGGCGGCAAAACATGATTGTTGCGATAGCGCAGCGTGAAGCGTTTGGCATACTCGTCGGCGTTGCTGCCCAGATCACCGATGGTGCTGACACCGTGCATGGTCAGCGCCGCTTCGTTGGCCCAGAGAATGCTTTTGTCGAGTTCCAGCAGAATCACCCCGTCCGACAGCCCGGCGATGATCTGCTGCAACTGGCGAC